>JAAYWY010000090.1 GCA_012516165.1 Bacillota bacterium | reverse complement strand
AGATATATTCAGGACCGTTTCCTCCCGGACAAGGCCATTGACCTGATCGATGAAGCTGCTGCGGCAGTACGGTTGAATTGCTTGACTGCTTCAGATGAATGTAAAAAATTAGAAGAAGAGCTTGAGCGCCTTGGCAAACTCCGGGAAGCAGCGGCAAACAACAAGGAATATGAAAAGGCAGCAGAATACCGGGATAAAGAAAAAGAACTGCAGGCAAAACTTCAGAAAGAACTGGAGCGTTGGCGCAATGAAAGAGAAGGACAAAAAGTTCCTACTGTACGCGCCGATGATGTAGCTGCTGTATTAGCTGAGTGGACCGGTATCCCGGTGCAACGTATCATGACCGAAGAAGCGCAGAAGCTGCTTGACATTGAAAAAGAAATCCATAAGAAAATTGTCGGTCAAAACAAGGCGGTTCAGGCAATAGCGGAAGCAATTCGTCGGTCGAGAACCGGACTTAAAGATCCCAAACGCCCAATTGGCTCCTTTGTTTTCCTAGGTCCCACCGGTGTTGGTAAGACCGAACTGGCAAAGACACTAGCCGAGTTTTTGTTCGATGATGAGGATGCTTTAATCACCATAGACATGTCAGAGTATATGGAAAAACATGCCGTGTCACGCTTAATCGGTGCTCCGCCCGGCTATGTGGGTCACGAAGAAGGCGGGCAGCTGACTGAAGCCGTGCGGCGTCGGCCGTATTCAGTGGTTTTATTTGATGAAATTGAAAAAGCACATCCAGATGTTTTCAATGTTCTGCTCCAGATCTTGGAAGATGGCCAGCTAACAGATAGCAAGGGTCGGACAGTAGATTTTAGAAATACAGTTATTATCATGACTTCCAATATAGGTGCACATTATTTCCAGGAAGATCACAGTGAAGAAAAAATACGTCAGCTGGTATTAGACGAAATGAAGAAATACTTCAGGCCCGAGCTTATAAATCGTATTGACGAGATTATAATCTTCCATAGCTTAACGCTAGAACAAATGAAAAACATTGTGGATCTAATGTTGGAAAAGCTCCAGCAGCGGCTTAAAGAGCAAAATATAGATCTTGTAGTAACGGAAAAGGCCAAAGATTACTTGGCTAAAGAAAGTTATGACCCGGATTATGGTGCCCGGCCACTGCGACGGTTTATCCAAAAACAAGTGGGGAATAATATCTCCAACATGCTGCTAAAGGGTGAATTTGAACCCGGTGATACAATCCTTGTAGATCTAGACGAAGAAAATAACAAATTGGTGTTTAGTAAGTCGGTACCAAACGAGGAAATTGGTGATAAATAGGGAGCCCGCTGGGGGCTCTCTTTTTTTGTTGTGTTGGCGGTTTTAGCCGGAGCCGGTTTATATTAAGATGGCGTATACTTGGCCTAAGCAAAAAACTCTTGAGCAATCTTTACTGCTTCGCGGGCATCCCGGCCATAATAATCGGCGCCGATCATTTGGGCATAATCGTCGTTTAGAACGGCTCCGCCTACCATGACCTTGCAGGGCAAACCTTCGTCTTTTAAGGCCCGGATGGTGTTTTCCATGCTCCGGACGGTGGTGGTCATAAGGGCACTCAACCCCACCAGGGCAATCTTATTCTCTTTTACTTGCCGCACTATATCTTCTTCGGGGACGTCTTTGCCCAGATCGATAACTTCAAAGCCGTAGTTCTCCAGCAGAATCTTGACAATGTTTTTCCCTATGTCGTGGATATCACCGCGGACAGTGGCCAGTAGGATTTTACCTTTGACCATGTCTGTACTAGCTCCCTGGTTTTCTACCAGGTGGTGCTTGATTACTCCAAAGGCCTTTTTTACTGTTTCGGCCGATTGGATCAATTGGGGAAGGAATATTTCCCCCTGTTCGTATTTACGGCCCACAATATCCAGGGCCGGGATTAAGTATTGATCCACAATTGCCAGGGGGGGTAACTTTTGCAGCAATTCTTTTGTTTTGGAAGGAGCCTGCTCCCGGATCCCATTGATGATTATTTTATCGAGGTCCATTTCCGCCGGTTCGGCAGGTCCAAAAGAGGGTGCCAGCTCCTTATTCCTCCCACCGTAGGTAGCAATATAATAAGCAGCATCTTTGTCATGGCCCCAGAGCACATTAAAAGCCTGGACGGTTCCGGCCATATCTTCATCCAAGGGGTTAAGAATAGGCGCATTGAGTCCTGCCGCCAAAGCAGCCGCTAAAAAAGTCCGATTAAGAAGTCCCCGTTCCGGCAAGCCAAAGGAAACATTGCTCACGCCCAAGGTGGTCTTAACTCCCAGCTTTTCTTGCACCAACGCCACGGCTTTTATGGTTTCCTTGACTTGGCTTTGCTGGGCCGAAGCTGTAAGCACTAGGCAGTCGATAATTAAGTCTTCTTTATCTATGCCATACTGTTCTGCCGTTTGTACTATCTTGGCGGCAATTTTGAGTCTCTCCTCGGCTTTGGCTGGGATCCCATCTTCATCCAAGGTTAGGCATACGGCAGCAGCCCCGTATTTTTTTACGATAGGAAAAAGCTGTTCCATGTCTTTTTGCTTCCCGCTCACAGAGTTAATCAGTGGTTTGCCATTATAGATCCGTGCGGCCGACTCGATCACGTCCGGCCGAGCACTATCGATCTGAAGCGGGAGACTTACTATGCTTTGGATTTCTTTGATAATATCTACCATTACTGCTTCTTCGTCTATTTCCGGCAGACCTACATTTACATCGAGTATATGAGCCCCGGCATCCCGTTGTTTTATGGCCTCGTGCAATATGTAGTCGGTATCAGCACGCCTTAAAGCTTCTTTAAGATGTTTTTTGCCGGTGGGGTTGATTCTTTCGCCGATAATGGTAACCCCGTTTCCGATAATCACTGTATCGGCAAAAGAGCTAACAGCCGTTACCCGTTTGATCTCCCGTTTAACCGGCTCTAGTCCTGCCAATTCTTTCTTAATCGCTTTGATGTGGCTGGGGTTGGTGCCACAACAACCACCTAAAATGGTAACCCCTTTCTGGGCCATCATCTTGGCATACTGGGCAAACGCCTCCGGTCCCACATCAAAAACAGTCTTCCCCTGGACTACTTTAGGCAGACCGGCATTGGGCTGGGCCATTACCGGCACTTTAGAATACGCAAGGATCTCTTCGATTACAGGGAGGATTTCCTTTGGTCCAAGAGAACAATTGACCCCCAGAGCTTTGACTCCTAACCCTTGGATAATATTGACCATAGTAAGGGGGTCAGTTCCGGTCAGGGTTCGGCCGTCCGATTGAAAAGTCATGGTGGCAATCACCGGAAGATCGCTGTTTTCTTGGGCCGCCAAAATGGCCGCTTTGGCTTCATAAACATCGGACATGGTTTCAATTAAAATAAGATCCGCCCCGGCCTTAGCTCCGGCAATAACCTGCTCGGCAAAGGCCTTATAGGCATCCTCAAAAGATAAGGTCCCATAAGGCTGCATAAGTTGTCCGCTGGGCCCAATGTCCAGCGCCACCAGCTTATCTTTTGCTGCTTGGCGGGCAATTTGAACAGCGCTGGATACAATTTCTTCCACATTATATCCGTATTGATTGAGCTTGTAGCGGTTGGCGCCAAAGGTATTGGTGGTAATAATATCTGATCCAGCTGCCAGATATTCCCTATGGATACGTTCGATAATCTCCGGGTGTAGCAAATTATAGCTTTCCGGCAGTTCGCCAGGTTTTAATCCATGGGTTTGAAGCATGGTACCCATGCCACCGTCAAATAGTATCAACCGGGAAAAATCAACTTCTCTTTTCACAGCCTTTTCCGTCCCTTCTAAGCACACAATCTAAGTTACCGCAGGTTTCACATTTGGTGGATACCCGATTACGGTCCGGAGGGTTTTCCTGTAAGCCGACCACCGCCGTGACTGATTTTCGGGGAATAAGTAAGGAGCTTTCCGTAACTGTGAGCCCAATCTTACGGTAAGTATCCAACGTAGCAATGATCTTATGCTGCATCTCCAGCGGAAAATCGCCGTAGCCCGGGCTGTAGCGGGAAGTTGCATAGAGCCCTTCGCAGGACGCCTGAATCCTGATTTCATCTTCCACTTGATCACATAAATCCTCAACAGCAGCGGAGGCACAGGCATCCAGCACCATGCCTCTGGATAAATCTATTTTGGAATAAAAGGCAATCCTCTTATCCACTTCCAGCCCCAAAGTAACAGCCATCACCGCACACCGAACAGAGTATTGTAAATGCCTTTTGATGTCCCTGCCAGGAAAAGCTAGGATACTGCCTTGCAGGATAATTTGCTCGTCCTTTTTTGTTAAATCAAAAAAATCATAGATGTATTTTTTCTGGACAATGCTGCCCAGTTCAGCAATACAATCATCAATTAACCCCATGGTGTTTTCGTCTGCCTCTTGGCCCTTATACCCTAAATAATGCAAAACTTCATTGTAACTGATGTTCATGTTCACAGCTTCCTCTAACATCTTTAATAGCAGCAAATATTTTTTGAGCTACCTCCGGACGATTCATAGCATAAAGATGAACCCCATCCACACCAGAAGAAAGCAAATCTATAATTTGCTCGGTAGCATAAGCGATTCCGGCTTCCTTTAAAGCTTCCGGTTCGTTCTCGTAAGTTTCCATGATCTTTTTTAATCTTGGTGATATAGAGGCCCCACAAAGATTGGTAATGCGTTCAATCTGCTTTTTGTTGATCACCGGCATGATCCCGGCCGAAACCGGAGCGTGGATTCCCAAAGCATTCAGCCGCTCTTTGAAACTATAAAACAATTCATTATCAAAAAACAACTGGGTAATGAGAAAATCCGCTCCGGAATTTACTTTTTGCTGTAGATGTCTAAGATCCAGATCCAAACTATCGCACTCTATATGTCCTTCCGGATAACAGGCCGCCCCGATACAAAAGGTGCCCTTTGCCTTTATGTGGGATATCAGGTCCTTAGCATAGGTGTAGTCGAACTTGGCTGCAACCCCCTCTTGGGGCCTATCGCCTCTTAAAGCTAGGATGTTTTCGATGTTTTTTGATTGCAGCTGGGCTAAAATATCATCAACTTCGTCTTTACCGGTGCCAACGCAAGTAAGATGAGCCAAGGTTTCTATGCCGTATTTGTTTTTTACCATGTCAGCTATCTCTACCGTATAAGCCCTACTGCTCCCGCCAGCCCCATAGGTCACACTGATAAAATCCGGATTAAGGTCTTTTACTGCCTCGATAGTAGAAATAACACTATCGAGCGGCGACTCCGGCTTGGGCGGAAAAACTTCCACCGACAACACTGGTTTTTGATTACCAAACAAGTCCTTAATGTACAATGTGCGTCCTCCCTTTGAAGCAAACTAGCGTTGGGACCAACTTTTTCCGGCTATAAAAAAGCTGCTTCTCGATAAGAAAAGCAGCTTTTTTGCGGTTTAATTTATATTAAACATGGCTGTTAATCTTATCTTTCAGGATGATAAATCACCCTGCAGGAATTAACACCGCTGCATTCGGATGAGAATGCCGGTTGTCGAGCTTCATAGGGCCCGTCCCTCAGCTACTCTGGATAAGATATTCCGTTATTCATTTATTTCCCTCATCTTATTTGATTGGGCAGGACTTGTCAACTTCTTTCAGGGGT
>JAAYWY010000089.1 GCA_012516165.1 Bacillota bacterium | reverse complement strand
TCTACTTTGTCGTCCTCGGCACCTATCATTAAAGTAGTATTGCCCTGGCGTAAGAATCCGCCTGTGGTGGCCAGCCGGGTGGCCCGATAATTACTGCTCAGTAGTTTTTGCAAGAGCTGCGATGCATCCTGATCTTGGACTACGGCCACAATCATTTTCATAACTCGTACCCCCTTTCAGCATATTTTTGTAAAGAGCGTCTCAACCTCCGCTCTCACCTCGGTCCAAATAGCAGACACCGATCTATCAGCAGCAATAAGTCGTATTCTCTCTGGCTCCTCTTGGGCTAACGCCAAGTAACCTTGACGCACCCGCTGAAAAAAATCCAGGTTCTCTTGTTCCAACCGGTCGCCCCGCTTGATGCGGGACAACGAAACAGACGGGACAAGGTCAAATAGCAGGGTCAAATCTGGTTTGATGCCATCGGTGGTTCCTGATAGAACTTCTTTAACCCACAGGGGGTCTAGCCCTCGGCCCCATACCTGGTACGCCCAAGTGGAATCATTAAATCGGTCAGCAATCACGATCTTGCCCGCCTGAAGAGCCGGTTTGATCACCCTCTGCACTAATTCGGCCCGGGCAGCCGCATAAAGCAGAAGCTCAGCGACAGCCGTCTTGGGACCATCCTCTGGCGACAGAAGAAGCAAGCGGATTTTCTCCCCTAAGGGCGTACCTCCCGGTTCACGGGTTATTACCGCCTCTAGACCCTGTTCCTGAAGCCAGGCCGCCAATAAATTAAGTTGGGTGGTTTTGCCGGAGCCGTCAATGCCTTCCAAAGTTATAAACACTATTTACTCCTCCACAATGGCCACATTAAGCTCCTGGTCGCCATCTATTATCGGTCCCTGAACCGTTATCCCTAAGCGAATAAAAGACAGCAGTATATCTACTATCTCGGCAGTGAACTCTTCCCCTGGCCAAATAAGCGCCACTCCCGGCGGATAAGGTACCACCGCCTGGGCAGCAATCTTCCCCACTGCTTGCATTACCGGCACCATACGGTGGCCAGCGTAAGCTGCTGCTCGCGGTAACATGGCCATCTCTTGTACCCTTGGTAAAGGCGGCAGTGCTCTCGGCCCAGAAGATGTTTTTGGCTGCTGCTTCGCTAAATCTGTCACTGCCTGCACCGCGCGCTCTGTACTGCACTTATCGTCCGCTGGCGTAATTATAAAAAGCAAGGTATAAAAGTCAACTAATTCTACTTGAATTTTATGTTGATACTGTAAATAACAAGCTGCTTTGGGACCCGTTAGTCCTAAATCACTGATATTTATTGTTACTTTACACGGATCGCGGTCCACAGCTGCAGGCGGCAGCTGCGCTAAAACGGAAACATGAGGGATAGTCAGCATGTGGGACGTAAATTCTTGGGCCACCTGCCGGGCCCGGTCCCAATCTTCTCTGCCCCTTTGCGCCGCTTGACAACGGGCTAAATCCAACGATGCCGTCAGCAAATACGACGGGCTGGAACTTTCCAACCACCGCAGCGCCTCGGCTACGCGGGCTGGAGAAATACGATCCGAGCCTAAATGCAGCCACGAGCTTTGGGTAAGCGATCCTAAAAGTTTATGGGGGCTTTGCACCACTGCATCGGCCCCTAGCCGAAGGGCCCCTGGCGGAAAATCAGGATGAAAATAAAAGTGCGCTCCGTGGGCCTCATCGGCAATTACTGTAAGCCCAGCCTGATGGGCCGCTTGTATCAATTCGGCCGCCGGGCCTACCAGCCCATGGTACGTGGGATGAACCAGTACTAAAGCGCGGGCATCAGTATGCTGGTTGATAATTCTAAGCGCCTCCGCTTGGTCCCACCCACACACCACGCCCCACACCGGGTCCACCACGGCTGGATAAAACACTGGCTTAAGACCACCTAAAATCGTTGCCGCCAACAAAGACCGATGAGCATGGCGCGGTAGAAGCACTTTGTCGCCTGGTTTGGTGGCCGCTAAAAGAGAAGCAATAAGACCAGCACTAGTACCCCCCACCAGAAAAAAGGTACAGCGCGCACCGTAAAGCTCCGCTGCCAGCTCCTGGGCTTTTTTGATTGCGCCCACGGGAGCATGGAGATTGTCCAAACCGGGAAGCTCTGTCAGATCATAATTAAATACATCTTGCCCCCAAGCCGCCGACAGCTCCTGGGGTATATATCTTCCTTTGTGGCCAGGCACATGAAACCCAATATAACCAGCTGTCACGTGCGCTGTAAGCGCCTCCCACAGCGGCGACTTTTCTTGTCCTTTCAATTATACCGTTCCTCTGCAATAAAGTACATAGACCCCTTTTGCCATCACATTCGTCTTCACTTGGCAAACTTCCTGCTGGAACTATGCAACATTTCCCCGCTATATTTTGTGATAGTTTCTAAAAGCAGGTCTCCGCCGACAGCTGCATGAGCTTGATCTCTTTGTGAGTATCACAACATGAGCTTTGAGGGCAACGGCCGTAGCATTGATAAACAGTTGCCTGTCCACTCAAGAATAGCTTGATGATAATTAGTTAGATTCCTGCTCAAAAGCAGCAGGGAAAAACCCATGGTTTCTAGCGGGGCTATTAAAAAAGAAGGAGAGCCCTTAACAGATCCTCCTTCTTGTACATTTACATTACCCTTATCCCACTTCCTTGCAGCGCTCCAGCAGCTTGGACCACTCTTCATCCACCCGCTGCTGCAGCCACTTTATTTCTGTTTGGCCTTTGTCGGTGAAGAGATGACGAAAGCGGCCTTGTTTTCTGATCCACGTTTCTATGGGTTTTTTCTCTTTTGGCTTGTAGGAGAGCTTCCACTTTCCGTGGTCCACTTCATAAAGCGGCCAGTAGCAGGTCTCCACCGACAGCCGTGTAAGTTCGACCCCTTCGCGGGTATCGTAGCGCCAGCCGCGGGGACAGTGGGCCATGGCATTAATAAACGACGGCCCGTCCACCGACAAGGCCTTTTGTACCTTAGTCATCAGGTCCATAAAATGGCTGGGAGCTACTTGGGCGGCATAAGGGATATTGTGCGCTGCCATGATGGCGGTAAGGTCCTTGCGCCACTGGCTTTTACCGGAGCTCACCTGCCCAGCCGGGCTGGTGGTGGTATCGGCAAACAGCGGCGTGGCGCTGGAGCGCTGGATACCGGTGTTCATGTAGGCACCATTGTCATAACAGATGTAGAGCATATTGTGCCCCCGCTCCATAGCTCCCGATAAAGATTGGAGGCCGATATCGTAAGTGCCGCCATCGCCGCCAAAGGCGATGAACTTTATTTCTTTGTTAATTTTGCCCTGTTTCTTCAATGCTCGGTAAGCTGTCTCTACTCCGCTTAACGTGGCGGCAGCGTTGGCGAACGCATTGTGGATAAAACTACAGCGCCAAGCGGTGTAGGGGAAAATAGTGCTGGCCACTTCTAAGCAACCGGTGGCATTGGCCACCACCACTGGGGTATCGCCTACTGCTAGGGCCACCTGGCGTACCACCAACGGCGCCACACAACCGGCACACATGCGATGGCCAGGCGAAAAAAACGATTCGTGCTGCATAAGCTCCTTTAGATTAGGCATGAACTATCGCCTCCTCCCGTACGCCCAAATACCGTACCAGCTGGTCGGTCCAACCGGTAGCCGCGATCTTGTCTAGGTCCCGGTAGACGGCTCTAATGTCGTTTAGATTTGCATCTCGGCCTCCCAAGCCGTAAATGTAATTTACTACCGGCGGCCGCGCGGGCGCATCATACAAAGCAGCCCGGATTTCTTTAAATAGCGGTCCGCCGAAACCAGCATAGCTATCGGCCCGATCCAAGATAGCAATGGCCTTCACCGGAGCTAAAACTTCCCTAATCTCTTCATACGGGAAGGGCCGAAAGACCCTTGGTTTCAATACGCCTGCTTTGACCCCTTCCTGGCGAAGCTCATCCACCACCACCCGTGTCGTGCCAGCAGTGGACGACAATACCACAATGGCTATATCGGCATCATCTAACTTGTACGGTTCTAATAAATCATAGCAGCGGCCGGTCAACGCTTTGTATTCTTGACCCACCTGACGAATCACCGGCTTGGCTCTCATCATGGCTTCGGCCTGGGCCCGCTTGATTTCCATGTAATAATCATACAGGGCCAGCGGTCCCACCGTAACTGGGCTATCCAAATTAAGGAGCGTCGGCCGGTGAGGGATAAATTCCCCTATAAACTGCTGTACGTCTTCGTCCGCCAAAATCTCTAAGTTCTCCAAGGCATGGCTTATTATAAAGCCATCCATACATACCATAACCGGTAGCTGAACATCCGAGTGCTCGGCAATTCTTATGGCCTGGATCAAGTTGTCATACGCTTCTTGGGTATTTTCTGAATACAGCTGAATCCAACCAGCGTCCCGGGCCCCCATGGTATCGCTGTGGTCCCCGTGAATATTAATAGGCCCGCTTAAAGCCCGGTTTACCACCGGCATCACAATGGGTAGCTGGTTAGAAGCAGCAATATATAGCACTTCGAACATATAGGCCAACCCTTGCGACGACGTGGCTGTCATGGCCCGGACACCGCTGGCTGCTGCCCCCACCACGGCACTCATGGCCGAGTGCTCACTTTCCACAGTAATAAACTCTGTTTTTACCATGCCGTTGGCCACATAACTGGAAAACAGCTGCACAATCTCCGTCTGGGGTGTAATCGGGTACGCTGCCACCACATCGGGGTTAATCTGTTTCATGGCCAAGGCCATGGCTTCGTTTCCGGTTAAAGCGATTCGTTCTTGCAACACTTTCCCTCCTTAAGGTGCGGACTGCTTAAAACATACTCATCCATGTTTTATGTCACTTTGGACACAGCAAAAGCCTTGTATTTAGATCCTTCGCTTCGCTCCAAATGACAAAATCAGGGGTTGGGGATGATATTAGGGGTTAGAGATACCAATACTCATTCACTATCTGTCTCCGCCACCATCTCCAGCGCCTTGGGCTTGGACGGGCACTCATTGGCACAAATGCCGCACCCCTTGCAGTGCTGGTAGTCAATCCCTGCTACTTTTTCCCCTTGGCTTAAAATAGCCAAATCCGGACAATAGACAAAACAGCGCAGGCATTGGATACAGTTTTTTTCGATCCAAACCGGCTTAATCGTTCGCCAATCACCAGTCTCGTACTCTTTTGCGTTGCCTTTTTTCTCCAGCCACCCGGCTACAGGAACTTCCTTCCACGACAGCAGACGGCTCACTCGCCCTCCACCTCCTTATAAGCCAGGCGCACCGCTTCTAGATTGCCCTGAACAATTTGCGGCCGATCGGCAAATTTGCGGGCTAGTTTCTTTTTTGTATCTGCCAGTAATTGCTCCAAAGACATAATGTTAGTCACTCGCACCAAAGCTCCCAATAACGGTGTATTGGGTATAGGTCGGCCGATGGTCTCCGCGGCAATACGGCTGGCATTAACGGTATACACCTGCTGGCTTTGAATTTTAAGCGCACGTTTAATATCGCTGGGGCTA
>JAAYWY010000088.1 GCA_012516165.1 Bacillota bacterium | reverse complement strand
GAGACAGCGGCTAACCACAGACAATGTCTCAGTACTGGGGAACCACGCTTAGATATTCGGTTGCGCGTCCCTTCAAACTGACCGGACGCCTTGACAGTAGCATCTAACCCAGAATAAGCAACCAAAGCAGAAGCATTAGGATGGGCTCCGTACCGACCCGTAAACGGGAGAGCGGTCTAAGAAGATGGTAGCTACAGAGTAGATTTTATCGGTCCCGCTTAAGATTTTTGGAGGTTACATGTTCACTGTTTCTGGAGATCGGAAATATTGGGTATAAATAAATCTAATTTTAAGTGCAGGGTTATGTATCGCTTGGGACGTCTTATATAAGGGCGGAAGGGAGGGGAGGCACATTACCGATCAAGAAGCCATTACTAAAGTGCTGGCCGGTCAAAAAAACGCGTACGCCTATTTGGTGAACCAGTACCAAGCCTATGTTTTTGCTATTGTGCTACCTATTGTGCCAACCCTGGCCGATGCTGAAGATACAGCCCAGGAGACATTCCTTTGCGCCTATAAGAGCTTGCCCAGTTACCGTGGTGGTAGCTTTAAGGCTTGGCTGGGCCGTATTGCTGTAAATTGTGCCACCGACCTTATGCGGCGTAAGCAGCGTCGTAAAAAGCTGGTAACACTACTTAGTCAGGAGCAAGCAACTAGGCCTGAGCTTACGGGTTCGGAGTCGGCAGCGGTGGACAACCGGATCACCCTAAACGGTCTCATAGCGAAATTGCCTCCACGACAGCAAGAAGTGATAAGGCTCTACTATTTTGAAGGTTTGTCCTATGCCGAGATTGCCACCAAACTTAACATAACTGAAAAAACAGTGGAATCAATCTTATATCGAGCCCGGCATTTCTTACAGGAACAGTTAACAGCGGAAGGAGAGAGATAGCATGGAACATTATTCAGACCGCCAATGGATGTTGTTGCAGAAAGGAAGGCTAGATACTGCCACTGCTGCTCTTCTTCGCGATCACCTTAGAATTTGCCCCACTTGTCAACAGAGATACCTTAAACTTATTAACCCCCGGCAGGAAGAATTAGCCGATCAGCTGGTTCCCATAGATTTTACTTCCAAAGTCATGGCTAAGATTGCAGAGCTTCCCCCACTAGAAACAAGTTTACTGGCCAAGGCCGGTAGCAAAAGAAGTAAGATAGCAAAGAACTTTTGGCAACAAATGGGGGCTTATGCGGTGGCGGTAGGGCTGACGATTGTGCTTATGGTTACTGGCATTTTCGATCATCTTACCGTTTGGCCCAAAGAGAGATTTAATCTGCCGTTTGTCAAAAATACGCTGATGAGCCAACAACAAGTTTCTTTGAGCAGTGTTCCGCTGTCAAAGCTATCTTTTAACCAACTATTGTCGGAAGCCCATCAACCGCTGGATATACCGCCGCTTAAAGATGTGATGTTAAGGAGGTCTGATGATGCCCCAAAAGAGTAAATTAGTGACCTTTTTGTTGTCGGTTATCCCTGGTTTACCACAAATCTATCTGGGTTATGCAAGTAGGGGGCTATTGATTTTAGGATTAACTACTTTGTGTACCATGTTGGCCCTCCTTCTGGCCCTAGTTACAGGCGCTAGGGCAGTTCTGGTGGTTTTGTTGGTATTGCCTGTAATTTGGCTGATAGGATTGGTGGATGCTTTTGCGCTGCTGTCGCGTTCTGATACTAAACTTTCAGAAGAAAACGCAGAGGATGTAATGCTTGGTAAAGATCAGGAACTGTTGATTCTAGCGGCTTTGATTCCCGGTGGCGGGCAGATGTACCTGGGAGAAACAGATCGGGGGCTGCCTTTACTGGTAGGTTTTTTCGGGTGGCTTACTTTTTCCAGTTATCTGGCTGTGAATTTTGCTGGTGGTTTTATTGTGCTTTGGGGATTGCTGCCGGTTATCTGGGCCTACAGTTTCTTTGATGCACTTCAGGGCTGGCAATGCAGATTGAAGGGAACAGGTATTACGCGGCCACCGTTGGTCCAGGAGTTAGAACAAATGTTGGCTGGGGGTGGGCGTAATGGTGTTTGGGCTGCTATCTTAAGCTTAATACCAGGACTGGGGCACATGTATCTGGGGCAGCTGGATAAGGGCCTTGGCATCATGGCGGGGTTTTTGTTAATCGTGCTTCTGAATAATTTTCTCCAGTTCAACTTTGCTTTCGTGGCGGTGCCGCTGCTTTGGTTCTACAGCGTTTTCGATACTTTGGCCCAGTTGCCGACATTAAAAGAAGAAAAGTCGTTCACGGCGGCAACAGGGACCCTGGCATCGGGGCGCTGGCTGGGTTATGTCCTGGTAGGAGGCGGGGTATTATTGCTGGTAGAACGGTTGTTGATACCTTTTATGGACCCACATTTGATACAGTATCTCCAGCCGTTAGTTTTAGCCCTGGTACTGATCGCGGTGGGGGTTAAGTTGCTGTTCGGTGCTCGTATGCCGGAAAAAACAGTACCAGATAAAGTGGCGGAGGATGGTGAAGACAAGTGAGACAGTGGCGCATAGGGACAATTTCCCTCGGGTGTAGTTTAATTTTTGGCGGTATTACTCTTTTGATTTGGCAGATCAGTGGTCAGCCAGCACCGCTTCTGCTGTTGAAATGGTGGCCGTTAGTGCTGGTTGTTTTAGGCCTGGAGGTTTTGGCTTATACCTTTCAGTTAAATAAAGAACAACCGGTGCTCAAATATGATCTGGTCAGCATCTGCTTGATTTTTGTTTTAGTGGGGGCTACTTTGGTACTATCTTTTTTCAGCAGTGTTGGCCTAATCGAATATGTACGCCACGCTATCTTGGATTTGTACTGAATCCATGTACATGCGCATTTCTTGATCCTAAAAGCGAGTAACTTGATTAAGGTTTGCTTCTATATGAAATATTTAATACACCAGTCCGGGAATATACCCGGTGTTTCGCAGCCGGTGTCACCGAGAACCGGGCGCCCGCGGAGGGCTGCCCCTACAAAATGCTGCACCGTCTCGTAGGGGAGGGGCTCTGTCCCCTCCCGAAACAAATAACCCCACAGACTCCTTGGTACACGTCCGATCTCCGCATTGGTCTGTACCACAGGGAACACGGACAGGCACAGAGACCTGTCCCTACGAGCCACAGGGCCCCAGGTGTAGGGGAGGGGCTCTGTCCCCTCCCGTCCCAAATGCCAAAGCTGGGGAGTAACGGCCGGGCTTTGTCCCGGCCCATAACACAAAGGTCGGCGCTGTAGAGAGCCGGTTTTTTGTACAAAGTCCTTTGGTACATAGCCCTAGAATTGGTTGGTGTATGAAAGCTCCTACTCCCGGACAATCTAGCAGTAGATTATGTCAGGGAGGTGCAGCTATGGCCGAACGAATTGTGGTGGAAGAAGGATTAGACAACATAAAGGAACATTTGAGCCGCCATGGTTATGAGGTGGTGGGTTTTGAGGAGGGCTTTCATGATGCTCAGGCGGTGGTCATCAGTGGTGGGGACCAGGACTTTCTCGGTTTCACCGAGCCGCATACTGGGGCTCCGGTGATTTCGGCCCGGGGCCGGTCGCCGCAGGAGGTCCTGGAAGATTTACGCCAGCGGATATAGTTAATGCGTCGGCAGGGAAAATAGTTATCCGTGACGAATGTTAGGTCTGAGGTGGCATATTATGTTACAGTTGGCGCTTATTCTTTGGCTGACTTGGCTTTTGTTGGTGCGAGGACGGCGCAGTTTGCAGGAACTGAATAATAATCGACCTTTAGGAGCTGATCGCGTTACCGAACGTATCCGGGAAAGGCGCCATTTGATCTAAGATAACCATAACTTCCATTTTAAGGGGAGTAGCTAGGGCAATAACCGGGCAAGTCAACAACACGGGGTGTTATTAGCCCTGGCTTGCCCCCTGCTTTGCAGCAGTAGGCGAGACCTTAAACGATTTAGTTTAAGGTCTCGCTTTGTAGTATCTTTACGGCATTTAGGGATTACACTAACGGTTAAGTGGTTTTATCGTCCTAAAATTTGGAGAGATCGAAGGCCAGCTGGTCTCTACAATACCTCGGCTGCTTACGGCAGGGCGGTATTTTTAGGGGCAGCCTAACAGCACAAGGTGTTTTTAGTGAGAGTACAAAAGGGGAGAGTAAAATGCAAACCTGGCACAGCATGTCGGCGCGGGATGTTGCTGCCGAATTACATACCGATATAGCCCAAGGACTTTCGCTGGAGGAGGCCCGGCGGCGCCTTCAGGAAATGGGGCCCAATGAGCTTAAAGGCAAAGAAGGTATTCCTTTTTGGCGTCGGCTGGCAGCTCAGTTTCAGGATTTTCTGGTGCTGATTTTGCTGGCTGCCAGCGTGGTATCCTTTGCCGTGGGAGAACACACCGATGCTCTTCTTATATTTGTTATTGTGGTGCTCAATGCTGTTTTGGGTATGGTGCAAGAAGGTCGGGCTGAGCGGGCATTAAGCGCTCTTAAACAAATGGCTGCTCCGCATGCGGTGGTAGTACGCAATGGCCAGACGATAGACATCCCGGCCAGAGAATTGGTTCCCGGCGATGTGGTGCTGGTGGAGGCGGGAACAGTTGTTCCGGCTGATCTCAGGTTGGTAGAGGTAGCTAGCCTTAAGGTGGAGGAAGCGGCTCTTACTGGGGAATCGGTACCGGTGGAAAAGGACGCAGGCTCTGAGCTTATGGCCAAAGCACCATTGGCCGAACGCAGCAACATGCTATACATGGGAACTACGGTGGTTCTGGGGCGCGGGCAGGGCATAGTAGTGGCAACAGGCATGGACACCGAGATGGGGCGCATAGCTGGTCTTTTGACGACAGCGCCGGAAGGGGCCACTCCTTTGCAGGAACGGTTGAACTCCCTGGGGAAAATATTGGGCACGGCCACTTTAATTATCAGTGCTCTTGTTTTCTTAACCGGTATTATCCGTGATGGCCATGGTGCCGATTGGCTGCAGCTTTTTTTAGTGGCAGTGAGCTTGGCGGTGGCTGCCATTCCGGAAGGGCTGCCGGCAGTGGTGACCATTGTGCTGGCACTGGGTATGCAGCGTATGGTGGCCAAGAACGCTATTGTAAAGAAGCTGCACTCTGTAGAAACTTTGGGATCG
>JAAYWY010000087.1 GCA_012516165.1 Bacillota bacterium | reverse complement strand
GTTAAATGGTATGGTGAGTCGGTGATTGATCTAACATACAAAGATGCCGCCGGGCACCTGGGCAGCCAGCTTTTGTACCGCGCTCAGGAGCCCACCTTGGAAATAGTTACCGAAGGACTTCCCTGGAGCTTTGTCGCCGACGGTGAGCTGTTTCGGCTGGTTTCCGAGGCGTACCGTATCCGCTTAGCCTATTTATTTGACCCTTATTTAGCTGTACATACTTCTCTGGTCGAACCGCTGCCCCACCAAATAACGGCTGTTTATGGCGAAATGCTGCGGCGGCAGCCGCTCCGATTTCTGTTAGCCGACGATCCCGGTGCTGGCAAGACTATTATGACCGGTCTGTTCATTAAAGAACTGATACTGCGGGGAGACCTACAGCGCTGCCTCATTGTCTGCCCCGGCAATTTGGCTGAGCAGTGGCAAGATGAAATGAATCAGCGTTTTAACCTGCCGTTCGACATCCTTACTAATGACCGTATTGAGACCGCTCGTACCGGCAATGTTTTCTTAGAGGTGCCGCTGGCCATTGCTCGCTTGGATAAGTTGTCGCGCAATGAAGATATTCAAGCTAAGCTAAGGGAGACCGATTGGGACCTCATTGTCTGCGACGAAGCGCACAAGATGTCGGCTAGTATCTTCGGCGGTGAAATCAAATATACCAAGCGCTATCGTCTAGGCCAGCTGCTTTCGCAGATCACCCGCCATTTTCTGCTCCTTACCGCCACACCCCACAACGGCAAGGAAGAGGACTTTCAGTTGTTTATGGCCCTTCTCGATGGGGATCGGTTTGAGGGGCGTTTTCGCGATGGCATCCATGTGGTGGATGTTTCTGATTTGATGCGCCGGTTAACCAAGGAAGAACTGTACCGCTTTGACGGCACGCCGTTATTTCCTGAACGCATTGCTTACACCGTAAATTACACTTTATCCGACGCCGAGGCTGCCCTTTACCGCGAGGTAACAGAGTACGTCCGCCAAGAGTTTAACCGCGCCGATGCTCTGCAAAACGAGGGCCGCAAAGGTACAGTGGGTTTTGCCCTTACCATACTGCAGCGTCGCTTGGCTTCTTCGCCGGAAGCCATCTATCAGTCTCTTCGCCGGCGTCGGCAGCGACTAGAGGAAAGGTTACAGGAAGAGAAACTGCTTAGGCGGGGAGCCCTAGCCATGAACATTCTCTCCAGCGAGGATCTAGAAGATTTAGAAGATGCACCTGGCGCCGAACAAGAGGATACCGAGGAGACGGTGGTAGATCAAGCCACGGCCGCTCGGACCATTGCCGAACTGGAAGCGGAAATTGACACCTTAAGGCAGCTGGAAAGACAGGCCTATCAGCTACGCGCCAGTGGGATGGATCGTAAATGGGATGAACTGTCCACGTTATTACAAAGCCAAGCCATGTTCGATGCCACCGGTGCCCGCCGCAAGCTAGTTATTTTTACCGAGCATCGCGATACTTTGAACTACCTAGCCGACCGTATTCGTAGCCTCCTGGGCAAAAGCGAAGCGGTGGTTACTATTCAGGGCGGCATGGGCCGGGAAGAGCGGCGTAAAGCTGAGCACGCTTTTACCCACGATAAAAAAGTGCAGATTCTGGTGGCTACGGATGCAGCTAGTGAAGGCATCAACCTCCAACGGGCTCACCTGATGATCAACTATGATCTTCCGTGGAACCCCAACCGCCTGGAACAGAGGTTCGGGCGTATTCACCGCATCGGCCAGACCGAGGTTTGTCATCTGTGGAACTTGGTGGCGGTGGAAACACGAGAAGGCGAGGTGTTTCACCGTCTTTTGTCCAAGCTGGAGGAAGAACGAAAAGCGCTGGGCGGCCGGGTATTTGACGTGTTAGGAAGAGTGAATTTTGACAACCGGCCCCTTAGCGATCTTCTCATTGAAGCTATTCGTTACGGTGAGCAGCCTCAGGTGCGGGAGCGACTTAACCGAGTGGTAGATGATGCTGTCGACCGCCACCGCCTGCGCCAGCTACTAGAAGAGCGGGCCTTGGTGCAAGATAGCATGGATATCCGCCAAGTACAAGAGATTCGGGCCGAAATGGAGCGCATGGAAGCGCGGCGCCTGCAGCCCCATTTTATTGCTTCCTTTTTTATAAAGGCTTTTACTTTGCTCGGTGGTACTATCCGCCAGCGGGAGGCAAAACGTTATGAGATCACCTATGTGCCGCCGGTGATACGCAATCGAGACCGGCTTATTGGCGTAGGCGAACCAGTTCTCCCTCGCTACCAACGAGCCACCTTTGATAAGGAGCTGATCTCGGTACCAGGTAAGCCCCTGGCGGCTTTTCTTTGTCCTGGGCATCCTCTTCTCAATGCTACTGTGGATATAGTGCTGCAGCGGTACCGCGAACTCCTAAAACAGGGGGCAGCGTTATTGGACCCTAACGACCCTGGAGACGAGATCCGGGCTTTGTTTTATATTGAACATGCCATTTGCGATGGCCGCTTGGACCAGTTTGGCCACCGCCGGATAGTTTCCCGGCAGCTGCAGTTTGTGGAGGCTAAGGCCAATGGCAGCGTGCGCTTTGCCGGGTATGCTCCCTATCTAGATTACCGGGCACTTACGGCAAAAGAACGGCACCTGGTGCAGCCGCTGCTGGAAGAAAACTGGCTGGGCCAAAACCTGGAGGCCCAAGCTACGTCGTATGCTATTTGCCATCTTGTTCCTTCGCATCTTAGTGCTGTCAAGAGCCAGCGGGAAGAGCTGATCCTAAAAACCATGGCAGCAGTTAAAGACCGTTTGTCCAAAGAAATTGCCTATTGGGACCACCGGGCGGCCGAGCTAAAAGCCCAGGAGGAAGCGGGCAAAATAAATGCTCGCATTAACTCAGCCAAGGCCTCCCAGCGAGCGGACGAGCTGGCAGCCCGGCTACAAAAACGCATGGCCGAGCTAGAGGAGGAGCGTCACCTGGCCCCACTGGCACCAACAATGATCGGTAGTGCCTTGGTTGTTCCGCAAGGCCTCATTGCTAAGCTGCAAGGCGGTGACAATTCGCCGGCTTTGTTTGCCCGCGATACCGCAGAGGTGGAACAAATTGCCATGGCCACGGTGATGGCCACCGAAAGGCGCCTAGGATACGAGCCCCGGGATGTGAGCGCCGACAAATGCGGCTACGATATCGAATCACGTCTACCAGGCAGCGGCCGGTTGCGTTTTATAGAGGTGAAAGGCCGCAGGAAAGGTGCCACCACTGTTACTGTCACCAAGAACGAAATCCTAACCGCCCTAAACAAACCGGATGATTATATCCTAGCCCTAGTGGAAGTGGATGGAGGGCAGGGTCGGACCATTTATATCCGCTGCCCCTTCCAGCAGGAGCCAGATTTTGCTGTGACCAGTGTAAATTATGACCTTAAGGAACTTATCAGCCAAGGTACGGTCCTTGATTACTGAGAGATCCGCTTATGGTCATCCTGAGCACGAGCGAAGGATCTTAAGGAATCAAGCGAGGTAAGATTCCTCACTTCGTTTCGGAATGACAGGTAAGTTTCGGAATGACAAGTGAAAAGACTATTGAAATGATGGGGGAGGAGACAACAACACTATGACCACACGTAAGAAGCTGATCGAAGTAGCTCTGCCGCTGGCGGAGATTAACAAAGAATCAGCCCGAGAAAAATCCATCCGCCACGGGCATCCGTCCACGCTCCACCTGTGGTGGTCACGAAAGCCGTTATCTACCTGCCGGGCCGTGCTTTTTGCCTCGTTAGTGGACGACCCTTCCAGCCGTCCCGACGAATTTCCCACTGAGGAAGCCCAGCGAGCCGAACGCGAGCGGCTGTTTGGTATCATCAAGCGGCTGGTAAAATGGGAGAACTCCAACAACGAAGCTGTTTTGGCCCAAGCCCAGGCCGAGATTATGAAATCCACCAGCGGTAATCCGCCCCCGGTGCTTGACCCCTTCTGCGGCGGTGGATCCATCCCCCTAGAGGCCCAGCGCCTGGGCCTGGAGGCTTACGGTAGCGATTTGAACCCAGTGGCGGTACTCATCACCAAAGCCCTGATCGAAATTCCGCCCCTGTTCGCTGGCTGCCCACCGGTAAATCCAAAGGCCCGGGCCGAGATCGGGTACCAGCTGGACTGGCCTAGGGCTACTGGCTTGGCGGAGGATGTGCGCTATTTTGGCCAGTGGATGCTAGATAAAGCCAGGGAGCGGATCGGCCATTTGTATCCCCAGGTAAAGCTACCACCGGAGTATGGTGAGGGCGAGGCCACGGTAATTGCCTGGCTGTGGGCCCGGACAGTACAATGCCCCAATCCGGCCTGTGGAGCCCAAATGCTATTGACCAGTAAGTTTTGGCTATCAAAAAAAAGAGGGAAAGAGGCCTGGGTAGAGCCGACCTGGGCAGCTGGTTCCCCCAAAGCTCACTTTCAGATCCGAACGGGCAAGGGTAAACCACCAGAAGGTACAGTGAATCGCCGCGGGGCTACCTGTATCTGCTGTGATACCCCCGTGCCTTTTGAC
>JAAYWY010000086.1 GCA_012516165.1 Bacillota bacterium | reverse complement strand
AGCCATCATCCAAATCCCTTTTGGATTCCTCAAAAACAGCCGCCCTGTAACCACTGCTGGTGACAATGGCTATTATCTTTTCCACGTCGATCACTGCCGGATCATATTTTACATAAGCTTTTTCGGCAGCTAAATTCACTGCTGCCTCTTTTACTCCCGGTGCACTCTGCAAATGCCGTTCGATCTTGCTGGCACAAGCAGCACAACTCATATCACCGATAGTAAGCGTAACCTGGGCCATCTCTGTCTTGACCTTATAACCGGCACTGGTTATAGCCGCTTCCATATCGCTGCGATCCACCATGTCAGGATCATATTCTACATAAGCCTTCTCGGCTGCCAAATTAACCTGAGCCGAGTGTACTCCCTCCAACCGTTTCAGAGCACGCTCAATGTTCCTAGCACAAGCAGCGCAGCTCATGCCTTCTATCGAAAGGGTTTCCTTCTTAACAACTGTGCCGTTCATTATCTCTCCCCTTCTCCCAGCCAGATTAGTGGATAACCATTGGTATTTTGCCTACCCCCATGGGGTATCTTAGGATTAGTATACATGCCTTACTTTTTCCTGTCAACGTAAGCTGCCCTCTACATGTCCCCAACGTAATTGACGGGATTGTTTGATTATGTGCCATGAAAAAAGCCCTCCACCTTATTTCAGGTGAAAGGCCTATATTACATCTATTTTCCTTTATTTCCCAGATGACTGGCGCCTAGTCCGTGGCGTAATCGTCGAAATACCCTTGTACCAACACTATCGGCGTGCCTTTATCTCCGCTGCCGCTGGTTAAGTCACATAAGCTACCCAGCAAGTCGGTCAAACGGCGGGGAGTAGTTCCTAACGACGCTGTTTCCATAGACTCCATAGACTCCTTTTTCTTTTCCTTGATTTTGTTTTTCATGGCCTCGGTTATTTTATCGTGTCCTAGACAACATAGTTCGTTGTCAGCTATAAACTTAAGTTTGATTTCGTGCGGTGTACCTTCCAGACCCTTAGTATAGCCCGGCGACACCACTGGATCGGCCAGCTCCCAGATCTTTCCTTGGGGATCCTTAAAAGCACCATCGCCATAAATCATCACTTCTACCTGTTTACCTGTTTTTTCTCTGATTACTGCTTGCACTTCGTTTACAACTTTTTGGCAATCGCGTGGGAAAAGCTTTATTTTATTGTTTGTTGCCAAATTTGTACCTAACAAACCATAGTCTGGATTATAACCGCTGTTGCCAATAGGCGCAGTTAATAGTTCATCTAACCCATAGACAATGGAAGCTCCCGCTTGTTTCAATATTCTCTTGGTCCGCTGCCGTTCGTGAATATTGGCCACTAGTATTTCCTTACTATAATTTAGTGCCACCCGGGGATTGTTGGTGAAATATATTTCAATATTGCTATTTACCGCCTGTTCCTTATACAACTTTACATAGTCCAGCCCTGTAAAGGGATGTCGGACTGGCTCACCGAAGATCTTTCTATACTGATCCTCTGTGAGCGTATCTGTAAACGGGTTTAGGCCCACCTTGTCCATGGTATCAATATCCATTAGTGGATTGCCCACCTCATCGGATGGATAATTT
>JAAYWY010000085.1 GCA_012516165.1 Bacillota bacterium | reverse complement strand
CTCAGGCCCGCGGCGTTTCAATCCTCACCCGGCGTAAATGCCGGGTGCAACGACCGGGCGTTTTTGTACTCAGCATCAACACAAGGTTTCAATCCTCACCCGGCGTAAATGCCGGGTGCAACGCGAGTGGGGACATTGGATCGGGAACGACGAGCCGTTTCAATCCTCACCCGGCGTAAATGCCGGGTGCAACATGCGTATACTTACCATCTATGACCATATTTGATAGTTTCAATCCTCACCCGGCGTAAATGCCGGGTGCAACGGAAAACTTAAAGTTTTTATATGGTAAGTATATAAGTTTCAATCCTCACCCGGCGTAAATGCCGGGTGCAACAGTGAAGTTCGGACTGTTATTAGCCTACCTATAAGGTTTCAATCCTCACCCGGCGTAAATGCCGGGTGCAACTGGTTGGCCTTTTGCTTTATTTCCTCCATGATCGGTTTCAATCCTCACCCGGCGTAAATGCCGGGTGCAACGACTAAACTCCTTCTTTTTTTTTATTTTTTTTGTGGTTTCAATCCTCACCCGGCGTAAATGCCGGGTGCAACTCCGATCGCGCTAATCCTTGGTAATCATATGTTGAAGGAAGTATTTACGTGAATCTCTGTTAGTCCATAATTTTATTAAGCTCTTATTCTTGAAAATCTGCTGTAACCCTTGATGTGTCTGCATCGCGATCCCTCCGTTGATTCGTAATCACTGCTGGTCCGCACTACAGGATTAGCGGATCGTTAAAATCGATTCTTTGATCAATGCCATACGATTCAACATACTTATCTCTCGGTTCTCGAAGAATGTAAATGCGAAGACTGTCTTCGTTCTTATTAATGTTTTCCAGCAGACGGAGCTTGAGACGTTCGCACTGGGTAGGATTAACGCTACATTCAAACACTGATTTCTGCACTCGCTGTCCAAAATCCTTACATATCTGAGCAACCTTTCGCAGGCGTCTTCTACCTTCAGCTGTTTCTGTGGAAACATCATAAGAAACTAGAATCTCCACTGTATTACCTCCCTATCGGTAAATAAAGGGGGGATACTGCTCTAAATCTCCACGCAAGGTGCGTGCCAGTAGTCGTGCTTGAATATGTGGAATCAAAGCAATTGGTTTCGAATGTTCCAATAAAGGGTGCGTTATCTTCTCTTGTTTCCGTTTTTGATAAGCTACAGCTACTTTGCGACGACCAGAATCATTTAAGTATACTGATCCCCCAGGTCTTTCTTCAAAATGTTTTGGTGTTATTTGACGCCTGTTAATTAAAGTAATTGCCACTCTATCTCCTAGTATAACTCGGAATTCTTCCATAAGGTCTAATGCTAAAGCAGGGCGACCAGGACGAATAGCATGTAAAAATCCCACTTGAGGATCTAAGCCTACTCCCTCTGCCGCAGCAACACAATCGCTTAAAATTAGAGCATATAAGAAAGACAAAAGAGCGTTTAGATAGTCACGAGGAGGCCTTCGCGTTCGTCCGTTAGGTCGAAATATATCTCTATCCACCAGTATTAGGTACTCAATGGTCGCAAAGTAAGTTCGGGCAGCCTCACCTTCTATCCCCCGAATAACATCAAGGTTGTTTTGTTGGTCAAGTGCAGTCACAGCTTGTCCTAAGCGTGAGGCGGCTTTTCTTAGAACAGTTTGATCTGTTATATCTTTTGTTTCTCGCGCTCCTCTTAACAAAACTGTACGGGTATTTTTGATCTTGCCGGCAACAATGTTACGGGCTATAGAAATCGTTTGTTCTTTATTATGCATGGCTTCGTGCTGAGCACAACGTAGCAGTACATTCCCTGATGTTGGACCCACCACTCTGGCCTTAAATCGTCCAATACTATCTAACATTACAACAAAGCGACCGTCCTCAGCACACTTATGAATCACTCCAGGACTTACAAGCACATTGCCACAACAAATTACACCCCCTAAATGATGAAGTGGAATCTGAATCTGAGTTGTACCTTCTACTTCGACTTTTACTGTCTCGTGATCTAGCCTAACGTACGCCCCGGGTGTCATAACATATAATGTGTTGGCCAGTTGTTCCATGATTATCAATCCTCATCATGTTCATTCAGAAAAAGAGCGCCAACAAGGTAACGGGCCTTGGATCTATCCCCTATGGCAGCTGGCATGCAGCTCACGTTTAGAGAACAATGCGTGCAGCGCTCATCATTAGGCGGCAGCGGCACTGCTCCCTCACTAATCATCGCTCTTATGGCCACTGCCACCTGTTGCACTCTGTCACGTAACTGTGGGATAAATTCTATTTCATACCTGCGACGCGAGCTGTGGTAATAAATCGCTCCCTTGGGTACATTAACATTCATCATTTCTTCTAAGCACATGCCCTGTCCACAGAGTTGCAGCGCTGCATGCTCTACTTGCCTTTTACGGTACTTCCCATACTTATATTCTATCGGGTATGGTATATCGTTATGGAATTCTACTACATCGGCTTGCCCAATAAGTCCCAATTGTTCGCTCCAAAGTGGTAATGCAAACTCTACCCGCCCACCTTCGAAAAATACCGAATCGATCTCGTGGACCCTCTTGTGCACAGCATGACCACGAAGGGTATATACGTTATCATCGAAGATCTGTTCGCAATGTATTAAAGCACACTGCCGTGGGCAGTAGCTGTAATGCTCCAGAGCCGATAGCATAACAGGTTCCAGGTCACCGGTATCCATTTACCCCACCAACCTTGTTAGGGTTACTCCTTCTGGCAAATTGGATTCATTCACTTTAACCTGATAATCGTTGAATTGGCGAGGCGGTGTATCCGATACACGTTTTATATCAATACGCTCAAACAATTCATGGGCCGGTGCATTTCCTACTGCCTTTTCATGTGTGAAAACGTAAAGACCACGACAGGACATCAATCCACGACTAGCAGAACGATCTACCTCCCACATATTTTGTAGTGCTTCCCAAAATACAGCCAAGTCTTCTTCGTTCATGCCTGTATCATTGGCAAAAAAGGGACTGAAAAAACCGTAGCCCACATAGAGTCCGTAAGGCACTATGGCCTTGCGCCCCATTTCCGTAACCTTTCCGCCCTTCCCTTCTTCGGTTACCACTGCGTCTTCAGGGCGAGTCACTGCCACCCTAGTAATGGAAAGGTCTAGGGGGATAATAGGATCAACCGAACGAGCAAATGTGAGTTGCACTGGTCCTTGCACCTGGCCGCAATTGACGCCAGTGGTCATTACAGCACCAAAGGTACGGACATCGAAAAAGTTGTCACACATCCATTTTCTGGCTTCATTTACAGTGTCACGATCTTGCTTACTCCCCGTCGATTTTTTGTCTAATGCAATATAGGCTCGTTCATGCTGGTTATTTAGGATACCGTGATGCTCCACATAAATCTTCATTCGGTCTTCTGTTCCCCGCGTTAAGTTTACCCAATCGCGTACTTTTCTCTTTAGGCACACGTCTGTTACTAGACCTTGCATGGTTTCTGGGTCTACTCGGGGTAAATTACCTGCATCAGGATCACCGTTAGGGTTGCCATCTTTTACGTCAAAAAGCAGAACAAAATCGTGCCGAGTAGCAGGATTAAGATAGACTTTCATCGTCATCACTAATGCCCTCCTCACTTTGTGTCGTGTTAGAACCAGTGGTTTCAGAATTCTGTTTGCTGCCAGAACCCCAGCCAGCTACGCGTTGATGGTAATAGCCAAGTGCAAACAGAGCCTGATCCTGAAGACTTAATATTGTTGGAAACTCTTTCAATTCCCCAAGGACTTCTCCCATAAGGCGCTGTAAAGATACATAAGCTCCTGCTTTTTCCTTTCTTAGCTTAGCTAGATGGGCCTGCGTTGTACGAAGAAGCCGACCATATACCGAGGCTGGTGCTGACGAAGCCGTGCCGTAGTATCGATCTACAATAGTAGCTTTAATGCCAGGCACTGCAGCTTCTTGAATGAATTCTAAAACTGCCAGTAGTCTTCCGCATAAGTAGCCTGGGTTACAATTGCCAGGATCTAGTTTTTCCATTAACTCTTCCTCCTTTTCCCTGTTTTGTCCCCAAACAAGTACCATTTTGATAATAGCTGCTCGCGGTCTGGTAACTTGTTGTTCCACTGCACACCTTCTGATTGCCTGATATAAGACCCAACGTGGGAGATGTCTTCCCAGTAAAGCAGCGTTTATGAATGCTTGGACAACATGAGGTTTGATCTCCTTGCCGGAGGCAAAAAGCGATACAGCCAACGTGAATAAGCCATATGGTTGCCCGTACTCACCTTCTCGGTCGACTAACCGTTGGGCCTTAAAGTAGTGAGCTAGATTCTTCTGTACCTCGCCCACAGTAGTAACGAACCAATCTCGTATAGCTACTCTCCCACCACTGCTGGTAAGAGACAGAGCATAAAATTGAGTAGGGTCTGGGCAAAAAGAACTTTTAGCAGAGTACACAGATTCTATTAATTTCTTTATATCGTTTGGTTCGGGGGTGCTAAGAATCTGTACAGGAGTAAAGCTGCTTTCTTCTCTGGTCCAAAATACATACACGCTGGGGCCCACAGTAAGGTGGGAATCATCACCTTTAATCAGCGAATTCAGTGCTTGCCCATAGGCATAAGCACACTTTTGGCAAATAGGTGCAATTAGAGATGCTTCTAAGCCATATGATTCAAAAGCCTTAGCGTTGGCACTTACTAACGCCATGCCGGAACTTTGCCCACCAGGAATTCCCTTAATTTTTATAGGCTGACGTTTCATTGGTGGTTTGAGCCCACCGCAAACCAAACATTGTGCCACTTCCTCAGTTGATGCTTGGCTGTTTGCCCACATTTCCTGAACAGGGAGTAAATTAATAGGCATAACGTTTCCCACTACAAAAGTAATATTATCTTCGGGGACTATATCCTCCGGCAAATCTAGGATTCGAAGATCTAACTTGCTAAGGAAAGCTTCAACAGCTTGTACCTCAGGGAGTTTTGTTTGGATTGCACACTCTTTGACCAACTGTAGAAAAGCTTGGTGGCATTCATCTGTCCGCTTAATTTGTTTTGGGTTGGCATCATCAGCAGTTATTCCAAGAACATAATCAGCTCGATCAGCCAATAGTTTAGGTTTGACTCCTGAAGAGCGCACCACTGCAGGCGCAGGATATTCCTTACCCCTGTCATTTTTCTTTGTATTACCAGTAGTGCAGATTATTCCCTGATAGTTCCCTTTTGAATCAAGCTGTATTAGCCACTTTATAGGTGTAAGTTCATATAACAGTGGCAAATCCTCACTATCAGATTCTCTGCCTGCATACTCCATCAACTTTTGCAGCAGCATCCATTCACCTCCTCTTTTTATAAAGTTCTTGGGGAATATTAAGAATACCGTCTTTAAGTTGGGCCTCAAAAAACTGAGGTTGGCCTCGTCCAGACCCATCAGGATCATATACTAAGTCAAATAAGATTAACCCTAAATCCTCGTTGATACTTAAAGGTGTATCATCTTGTTCGGGATAACCGAAAAATGCCGAGAACTCTCGACAACCAAAATACGGTCGGTGATAACATTGTCCCTTGGCTACTCGACGTCTGAATTGGTCACGATACTTGGCAGTGTCGATACCGTTAGCATGAGGGTTTAAGACAATATCTGCCCATACAATATAAGCAACATCTCGCAAAGCTAAAGTATGTCTCTGGGCCCGATCCGAATCAGCATAATAGCCATCACAAGGACCCCAATTTCTAATAGATGAAACTGCCGCTTTATTAGTCACTTCATTTCTTAGTAACGAGAAATAACGTATCGGTTTTAACACCGCAATCTTACGTATTTGCCAGTGGAATTCCGGCTTCCAGAATATGGCCTCCAGGGCACCACGAGCAGCTGAAGGGGTCATAACAGGATAACTTACCCTCTCAACTTTCATTTCTGGACGGGTAAAACAGGCCCAATCACCCCAAAGTTTCACTGCCAAAGAAGCTTCATCGTACATACGTGCACCTCCTTTCCCTTGTTTTATGCAATAAGGTCAGCCGGATCATGCTCAATATTAATAACTCCCCGGATTGAATCATAGCCGCCCACCCACTCCCATACCCCAGGTACCAAACTCTTGATTATTTGTTCTTTTTGTAGGTTCATCAATGAACTCTTATAAATGCTAACTACATATGGCTGAATTAATCGCAGAAGCTGTCGTGAAGGTCCACTATAACGCAATTGGTTAACATACCGTTGGATCTCACCTATATAAGGCTGATAGGGCACAATGGCCAATTCAGCATCTTGTTCAATTAAGCGAAAAGAATTAGCTACTTGCGGATAATCCAACCTCTGACGCAGTTTCTGTATATTATTTTTGTCTAGGTCAGTTGTTTCGTAAAGTTTCGTAAAGTAAGTATGGATAAGGTTAAGATCATTTAGGTTAGAGTCGCTGCTTTGCATAATAGTAGTAAAAATATCAGCTCCCGATCGATAAGAACCCGGTGGAATACCTCCTTCCTGTGGAGCGAACACAACCACTCTTCCAGCATGCATTTTACCCTCACGATTACAGCGCCCAGCCGCTTGGATAACCCGATCCAATGGCCCTACTGCTCGAAACACGATCGGGAAATCCAGATCTACGCCAGCTTCGATAACTTGTGTAGATATAACCCGACATGGCAATTTATTATCCACCCGGTGCCGAATTTCTTTAAGCACTGCTCGGCGATGGGCTCCACATAGTAGTGTAGACAAGTGGAAAGTGTTTTCATCAGGTCCAATGCTATCAAGGAGCGCTAAGGCATCCTTCTTGGTGTTTAGCACTACTAACGCTTGTTCTTCTTGTCTCAAGGTATCGGCCACTTGTTCCCAAGACCAGGCCTCTTTCCTAAAAGGAAACTCATAATTAACTCGTTTTAGTGCAGTAAAATATCGTTGTGGTTTTTGTACTATTTCCCGAACGTTGCGCAACCTCTCTTTAATAGGGCCTCTCTCCAGTACTGGTTGGGTAGCCGTGCATAGAACAACTGAAACTCGATAATAATCTACCAACTGTTGTAAAACATCAAGAATAGGTCTCAATAGGTGGGTAGGCAATGTTTGCACTTCATCTAGAATCAGCACACTGCCAGCAATATTGTGGAGTTTACGACAACGACTGCTGCGATTAGAAAATAAACTTTCGAATAATTGAACAGTGGTAGTGACAATAATAGGTGCATCCCAGTTTTCTGACATGAGCCTTCTTCTCATTTCTTCTTCTGAGCTTTCATCCCCTTCTTCTATATTAACTGCGCTATGGTGTTCTAAAACAGTTTCGGGACCAAGAATTTCCCTGTAGGTATCAACCGTTTGCTCAATAATGCTAGTGTAAGGTATAGCTGTAATTACTCGGTGTAAATCGTATTTTATAGCATGCTTAAGGGCGAACGCCAAAGCTGATCTTGTCTTGCCACCACCCGTAGGTACCGTCAAGGAAAATAAACCAGGCTCCCATTCGGCTGCCTGTAGGCAATAATTATATATCTCATGGCGAGCTCGATTAAGAGTGTCCTTTTTTTGTCCGGTTAGTTTTTTATGTTCTTCCTGGAATCGATCCCACAACTTTGTCATCGGCAATTCATATCCACGCACCAAAGCCTTTTTCGGCGACAAATGTGCTTCTGTATCTAGAAAGTCAGCGTCGGTAAGACAACTAAATAGCATACGGATAAAAAATTCGAGTTTGAGCGTAGAAGTCTGTATGTACGAAGGTATCAACTGCTTAAAGTCTGTATCTTGAAATAACCATGGCAAAGCAGTCTTGGCTTGCTCTAAAGCTACTGCACTGTTTTTTGACTCCTTGGGGTCACTCAACCGCTGCCTTAGCTGCGTAGGCGACGGTAAGCCTCCATGGTGTCCAGCAATAGGAAAGGCCAATAAGTCACACTTGCCATTTACTAAAAAAGCCCCTGCTGCCGAATGATTCGGTCCACGCTGAATTTCATGTCTTAGATATCTTTGCATGTTCGGATGCGCCTTACCAATATCATGAGCTAATCCGCAAAGATAAGCTAACTGATCCGCATCAAACATACTAGCAAAACCACGGGCTAAATCTGCCACCTTTAATAAATGATCTTCCAATTCATGCGGAATGCCATCTTCATTTTTCGAATGCGCTAATAGCATTTAAGCCCTCCTTCCAATATATCATTTGTTATACTAGTAGTTATACATTTGGTTGCTATATTCCTTTCTCTAGGCATATAGAATTATAATTGTTTGGGTATTTAGTTTTATTATAATGCTTTCTTGTTTAGCCTTTTCCTGATTATTTCTTCGGTACTTATTGAAACCAACCCATCCCGACGTGTCTGATTTTTACGCCAATCTCCTTTCTATAATTTGCACAGTCAGCATCGCCATCTTTGTCACCTTAGTAGGCTTTGAACAATCAGAACCCAGTTTGACTTTGATATTTACCCTGCTGTTAGGATCAAATCCTTCGGGTAGAACATGGGCAATCTCGGCTATGACTTGTACGCCCACTGTTAGGCGAGACGCAATAATCCCCGCCAGTGTTTTTCTAAGGTAGCCGATTTTTGTTCCGTTGGGGCTAAGTACGGCAATAGCATTGGGATCTACCGGGTTGTTCCATTCGGGCATTACGATGACAGACATCTCTGGGGTTAGTTTTGATATTTGTTGTTCTGAAAGACAGCTGTGCTTGAGGCCCGCTACTCTGGTATAAAAGGCTGTACTTTGGTTGTAGTAGCTATATACCTGCTCGATCTTATTCCCCAGTAATGCACCCCACAGAAGGTCTAGAGATTTTTCTTTTTCCCAGGGGAAAGCGTTATGGTAATCTTCGGCAAAGGCATTAAGTATTAGGTCCTCGCCTAGGCATGCTTTTATAAGCTTTAGATGCCTTGTCTGCCATTTGGCTACCCGCCTAAGATCCCCTAACCCGGCAGTCAGGGCTCCATGGCGAATTAGGGCCACGGCTCGAAGTAGAAAAGGTAAATCAAAGTCAGTATCTTCCCATTCTTGCAAAAGTCCATCTGCTAATAACATTTGGAGTAGTTGTTGCACATTCTCTCCTCCCCATTTAGTCGTTGCCGTTTCTTACTACCTTGGTTCCATAATATAACACAGCTTCGATCTTCTTAAAATTAAGTATAACAAAGCTACCCCGTCACCAGCTGTCGGGGTAGCTTTAATTTGTTTCATTTTTCCCTAAGAAGAGGGACGAACATTGTACTTTTCTATCTTCTGCAGCATGCCGAACCCTTGACTATTCTTGGCCCCGATGCCTGCATCTAAAGCTAGTGCTAGTAGCTCCGGATCGCCGGTGAATTCAAAAGTGCCCATCCAGCCCTTAATCACAATGTTATTGTAGAACAAAACCTTTTGATCTTGAGTACGCGTTTGAACTGTCTCTAACCGTATCTGCCTATTATCAGCATTGGGAATACCCAATGCCTTGGCCTTCTTTCGTAAGTTATCTTCAATTTGCATCCTAAACTCTTCTTCTGCCGGATGGTAATAATACGTTTTTTTCTTGCCCTCAGGAGAAAGCATCGTTGAATACACTGTGACAGGAGAGATTGCTCGGCAACGCATATGGCCACTTTTTAAGTCAGGCGATTTTACTACAGCTATTTTATCTAATTCTAGTATTGCGCTACCTAATCTTAATTCCGATGCCTTCAAAAATCCTTCCGCCAATGCTTCGGCCACAGACTGAATCGGACTAGCCACTGAAAATCTTATCGGCGATAAGAAATGGATCTGTCGCTCTTGAATTCTTTCCACCTTTCCATTAAGCCGTGAGAAAACAAACATACGAAAAGCACGTCCCTTTGCTTGCCAGCCTGATTCGTGAACTGCAGGAATTCTATTGCGTAACTGTGAATAAATAAGACCCTGTAAAACTTTGTTATAATGAAGCGGAACTATTATTTTCTCATTTCTATCTGCTGAAGCCAAAGTAATATCAATACGCATTGCCAATCCCCCTGTAAAAGCCATAGTATAAGTAGACCTGAGAATCTACAGGCCTAAACAGTACTGCCAGATTTGAGAACACTTTTAAAATACTAGGTCCGTGCTGTCGCCACCCTTAGGTGTTCCCAGTGACTCACGCTTGCTATAACGTGTTGTTCTTAGAATATAAATTAGAACGGAATCATCTTCTTCATCGATAAGATGTCTGAGCTCATGCTTTAGAGCTTTGTACTTGCCCTCGGATAGCTCCCCTTCAAACACTGAGTTTTGCACCCAGGTAAGATACCGGCGGCATAGTTTTAATACTTTGGCATTTCTTTTTACACCCACATCATATACCAGTATAATAAACATTGTTTTCCTTTCTACCAAAGAAGGTAATAATCACCACAATGCTAAAAATGGCTGGTATTCTTCCTCGCCCATAAGGTGCTTTTCTATTTTATACAGTTCTAGTCTAATCAGCCGCCGGTACAACACATGGCGGCCTAGTTTACGATGTTTAATGGTACTTTTCAGTTTATCGTCAAATGCCTTGACAAACCGTTCGCGGGCACTATCCTTTAAGATCAGGCCGCCTTTATCGTGGTCAAAGTCATCTTTTTGTATGGATCGGTTTGCCACCAATGAAAAAATTACTCTGTCTACTATGATTGGTTTGAATATTTCTGCTACGTCCAGATTAAGGCTGAATCGTCTATAGTTCGTAGTATGTAAGTAACCTATACGTGGATCTAAATGTGTTTTATAGATTTCGCTAAGTATAGTTGTATACATAATGGTGTTACCAAAACTAATAAGTGCATTAAGGCGATTTTCTGGAGGCCGACGAGATCTTTTTTCAAACATGAAATCTGTATTTTCCAGTATGCTATCAAAGGCACTGTAATACTGTTCTCTGATGTTTCCTTCAATAGCCATCAGCTGATCTACCTGTGATTGTTTCTCCACTGTTGCTACTAACTGTCCAATATTATCCAGAGCAGTATTTACTGATTTACCTCTATTCTTGTAGTACGCCAATACTCGTTGGATATTGCCAGCAGCACCTTTTACAAAAGCTTTGGCCAATGTTAAACGTTTTTCTGATTCCATGTAATGCTGTGCCTGGCACAATATCATATAGCCAGAATTATAATGCTCTCGGGGATAGAAAGTACCCATATAATAACTATGGTAATTAAAGTAATGTAAGAGTATTTCTTGTTGTGAAAGTAATTCAAGGAAACGCTTGTTAATATCTACTTCCCCAAAGACAAGGATTTCACGAATGGTCTCTACCGGTATATATCTGGTGCCAAGCTCTCGCTCAAAAGCAATTGTATTACCGCGACGAGATAGAGCTCCACTCGAAAAGATGTAAATACTCTTTTCCAACTTTTACCCCCCCTGGCACGTTAGGACCAGCACAATTCATAATAGGCACACTTCTGACACCATTTTATTTTGTTAGGGGCTGGAGGATAAGGCGATTGAAGCAATTTCTGAATTTCAGTGATTACATCTTTAAGTATTTTGCGTATATCCGGGGTAAGAGCAACTTCTTCTTTCCTTCTTTCTTCCGGAAACCTAAGCTCTCCAACGGCATTAATTCCATTCTGTTCTAATTCCAATAAATAGTAAGCCAACTGCATGCGAGCACTTTCTATAGCACGAGAGCTTTTCTTTACTTCTACCACTACCAGTCTGTTTCCTGATTTGCGCATTAGATCAATACGGCTTGAGCCCACTTCAATCTCTTTCTTGTCGCGAGAATAAGCATGTTGTTGTAAGAAACGTCCATATTGTAGATCCTCATGGTCTTCGTCGGGATTGATTTGATGGCCCATTAGCCACACCTGGCGTGGACAGATATGATAATACCAAATCAAAGTACCACCGATACGAATACCATCGACCCCATCACTAACAGACTGGGATTCCTGGTTCAATTGCCCCTACCTCCTAGCCAAGAATGTCTTTCTACAAAAATATGCTTTCTGGATTAGCCCCAACCAAATGACCGAATCCGGTTGCTGCGCTATAATCCTCAGGGTTTACAGCTGGTACTATCGCCTTTTCCCCAGAAAGATCAGCCACCTGCTGTGCAACCTTGAAATTAACAGGGACAATAAACTCCTGCATTAGGCTTAAAAAACGCTTGCGTTCAACAAATGATCGTTTTGCTAACCAACCTGGCTTTACATACAATTCGTAGAGTTCTGCAATGTTCCGGCAACTAAAATGGGCCATCAGCTCTTTAGCATTATTTGTTAACCATTCTTCGCCTGCAGGCACAAATACAGAGACAGTTGGAATGTCTGCACCGAAAGGCTCTATGCCAGCTAAGCTACTCCACTGGCCTGCTGCTGCATCGCTAATGTACTCCAAAGCAGCAGTGTTGGGATTACGAGCAAAAACTCCTTTGTAATATGCTCGTACTAACTCTCCGGCTCTTTCTTCCTTCCATATGGAACCAATAGTAAGCAAGGCATCTGTTTCTTCTCGGGTAATGGCGTCGCGATAGACATAATGCCGGGTATCCGTCTTTCCTTCCCGGAGAAAATCAACAACACTTACAATACCCGACTCCCCTTCACCATGGCGGTTCACCCGTCCTGCCGTCTGGACTACTGATGGTACAATTGGACGAGCTCGGAAAACATGACGGAAACTCAAGTCGACACCAGCCTCGATAATCTGTGTGCTAATCACTAAAACAGGTTTTCCGCTTTTATTAGTCATGTGGTCTTTAATACTCTTAATTTGGTATCTTTTATGTTGAGGTTGCATACAAGCATGAAGGTTAAATATATCAATATTGTCTCCAGCCAAATTTTTGGCGGCCAGATATATTTGTGTAGCATCAGCAATGGTGTTGACCACCACCCCCACAGAGCCTTTTTCTTCGCACGTTGTTACAGCAGTCTCTGCTAACTTCTTAGCATCCCAAGATCCTTTCTCCACACTAATATTAAAGCGGTTGACAGTCTCCAGGTTCTTAGGAGCTAAAGAAACAGGCGTTGTGATTAGCCCCGCTTCGGTCGGTGGTAAGGTAGCCGTCATTAAAAGCACCTGCATATGCTTATTTTGGGCTAATGCCTCTAGCATGGCAAGGAATAGGTTCCATGTACCAGAATCGATGATCTGAGGTTCATCAACAATAACGAAAGCGCCTTCTAGGGCTTTTAATCGCATAGTTTGCTGAGCACGAGCTGGAAATAAGGCCCGAAAAAATTGGTTGAAGGTGGTCACTACTACCGGACCTTGCCAAGATTCCATGGCCAAGTAATCACGATCATCAAATTCTTGCTTTTCACTTACAGCCAAATGATGGTGTTGTAACGGTTCTAGCCCGGTGGCTTGACGAATTTCATTTGCCGCTTGTGAAAGAATAGAAAGGTATGGAGCTACATAAATAATCCGCTGGAGATCATTCTGTTGACACGCTGTAAGTGCAACCCTAAGACCAGTTAACGTCTTACCAAAACCTGTAGGTAGCTCTAAGGTATAAATAAGTTGGCTGGGATCCTGACAAAACTTTTCTACTGCCTGATCCTGCACTTGTTGTCTAGTATCGGTTATTGAAGTACCGCCCATCTGCTTTATACTAGCAGCTCGTTCTTGGCAATAGCTATAAAAATGGTTCAGTGACTTTCTAGCTGTCTCAGAGGTAATTTTATTTTCTTCTATCCCACCAGCATGAAAACGATCAGCCACAATTAAAGCTGCTGTATCAGATCGATCACAGTATGCTGCTAACCGACGCGGATCTCCTGGTCGCCGAAAATAGCCTAGTTTTAGCACATAACGCTGCCAGGGACGGTGCAATCTAGACAACTCTGTCTGTATTTTATCGGGATCATGACCCCAAGGCGGACACGTCTCTGGCAAATACTTTTGAACCAAGTTTGCTAAACCAACTAAATCCATAGTTTCAAGCTGTCTCGGATCCCATTTTCCACTCCAGGGAGGATAGTCTTCTATATCATTAAGTTTACTGTGATGATCAGCTACGTCACGTGTAAGACGCAGAAATAGAAGCTGCATCTCACGGTTGCCAGCCAACTCAAGGCTCTGCAAAAAGTAATAGCCATAAACTGCAAATAGTGCTGCCCCTATTGGTGCATGAGATACACTGCTACCCCTTTTTCGGCCAGGATTTCTGATATATTCTTGCCAGGCTAACTGTGCTTTGCCAGCATCATGTAGAAGGCCACAGAGAAAATGAAGGCGCTCTATTGGCTCCCCAGAAGGAGAGCCAATCGCGTGCGCTACAGTCAAGAGATGATCTTTTAGGGGGTAGACTATGTTGCCTTCTTGTGGTCTCGCCCAACAAGTTTCCAGCGGCATCACCATAGTATAATTACCTCTTTGCTGGGCAAACGGACAACTTTAACCGGAGGTCCTTCTGTATTAGAGGTGGGTAGGAAAATCACCTGGTTACCATTAACCTCCCACACAAGATTAATAGTACCGCGAAAACGTCTCTCACCCAAATACTCGTACTGCATACCCCCGACACGGGCGTATTGGGCCCCAGGCTTCAAATGAAGCTTCTTAATAATGTGTGTAGGCACAACTCCTATAGTAGGAAGATAATCTTGTAATTGATGCAGGTATAGTTCTGTGCAATCAATTATATCTACAAACCTAGGTACAGTAAGAGCAAATGCACTGCCAAGATAGGTATGATAGATCGATTTTCCAGCAGCTATGAAACGGGTAAGTTCTTCTTGATAATCGCCATGATAGTAAATACGATAATGAGGTTGGACCACAAGCTCTATCGCTGTGGGACGATTGAATGCAGCACCCGAGCCCAAGAAACCCTTACCCAAAAGAGAAAGTTCTTGGACACTAGTCTTAACCGGGGACAAGAGCTCTATCCCGGCCCACCCTTCCCCTAAAAACTCGGGCAAACCAAGAACAGAGCCCAACAAACCTCGAAGAGCACTCCTGGTAATAAAAGGGTAACTGGCGTGAGTAGCAGTGGTATCTGGGCGTCGAAAGTGTGCTACATCCCCTTTAAGATCAAAAACAAGTATTTTCATATTGGCCCCTCCTACTCCAAGCAATTGAGGGTTACCATAACTCTGCCTGTTCTCCAGGTATTTCCCCTATAATCTGCAACTCTGGATTTAGCCAAAACCGGCAGCGTTCAATGTCAGCTTCGTGTTTATTAAGTAATTCGGCCAAGTCAGTAACATCTAATTTAACTTCTTTTACACTGGTAGGTTTACGTCCTGTTAACCAATCTTCTCGTCCAGGAAGCAATTTAACTTGTTCCTCCAAATAACCAATGCGGAAATAGTCTTTCTTGTATTCTACATGCAATAAGAACAGCGGTTGCTGGATTCCACGTCCGCGAGCCTGCCTGTGCTGCGTTCCATACCAAAGTCCTTGTAGCAAATACTCTACATCTTGCTGAGTCATACCAGTTTCAGAGGCAATGCTGGAGTTTATTATTCCTGGCATAGCAAACACTGCAAAAGGCAAAGTATACGTTGTCCATATAGTCCCCTGGGTTTTACCTTCTTCTTTACCCTGTTCTTTGACAGTAATATCTTTAGAAGGCATTACCACTGTCCCTTGAACATAAGTGGTTTCCACCGGATGTAACGAATGTGCCCAACCAAACTGGACCGGACCGGTGAGATGAAAACTCTCCTTCGATACTGAATAAACAGCTCCAAATACACGCACATCAAAAGCCGATTGGCACAGAACCTCCTGCATGGTACCTGTAGCGCCAGAGCGCTCTTTTATTTTGTCTGCTAAGCTGCCCCTACCAAGCAGTTTTCCATCCGGACTACGCTCTTCCCGTACAAATACGAAGTGGTTTTTATCGGGACCCCCATCAGGAAAACGGGCCTGGATAAAATCACGAACATCGCGTTTGATACTCACATCCGAAAGTGAGATGCGTCCGTCGTCTTCCCCAAAAATTCTTCTAGCATCGCTATCGTTCAGAGGATCTCTGTTAGGTATACCGTCTTTAACACTCTTAACAAAAAGTAGCTCGCCATTTTTAACTTTGGAGTTCACCATTTAATACCCTCCTCCTTTATGTTAAGCAATATGATTAACTGTTTATTAATTCTTCGCTGTTTTCCTCGGCCTCTGCTTCAAACTTGCCTGCTCCTTGCAGGGCATAACCAGCCCAAAAAGATGCCATGAACTTATCCTTATCTGCCTCTACTTCATTCCTTAACCGACTAAATTCAGTGATTATTACTCCGGTTTTTTCTTTGAACTCAGCCGGTATTCCCATATCAAGTTTAAGAGCGTACTCTCCCAGCCGTGCTAGCCCTTCCCGCCAGATAAGATCTGGGGTCAGCCTGCTGTGGAACTTCATTACCCGGTGCTTAATAAAATCTCTCCCCTTCCCCTCAGCACCGCTCCTGGTGCTCATCCAGTACCAACGCGAGAATTCTCGGATCACATTGCCAACCGCAAAACCCAGTTCCTCTACATCTGCACACCTAAGTTCTAGAGGGGCAACTGCCAATACATTCGCTAACTCCTGCCAGGGTCGCATTATATCCAAGCCTCCTTGTTCTGCAATTTCTTCATTATATCGGCTCAGAAATTCCCGGAAAACCAAATAAAATAGAATCTCCCTCCGAAGTTCCCACATACTGTCGGGCAATTTCCGCGATAACTCTTGCATGCGCTGCACAGCGTTAATTACAAAGCGTTTTTCTGTTAAGGGCCGCCGATGCAGTACTGTGCTTAACCCACTCCATAGATAGCCTGCTCCATAAGCTGTTACCAACAAGTAAAAGAGCGATGTATAGTTCCCCTGCTGCCATTTGCTTGTGGGGGGAAAATAGTAAGAGTGAACTTTAGAGGCAAAGATACCAATCTCCTGTAAAAGATCATCTATTTTTGTCGCCACAGAAGGCAAAACATCTTCAATATTGGCCCGCAGATGAATATCTGCCCGACTTGGATTGCCGGAATAATATAGGAGATTTAATCTATACAGATCATCCTGAAACGTTTCTGGTAATAATACCTCAAATCCGGTAATGTTTTGTAAATGCCGGTCTAAAGCAGAGCCTTTGCTACGTGCAGCCATTTGCCTAACACCATCAAGAAACAGATCAATCTCTTCTGACTCATGTGGCAGATTATCCAACACAGGTAACACCAACATCCCGCCATAAATAGGTTCTGGATTTCCCCTCATTTCACGGGATAACTGTTTCCCTGCCGGACTACTGCTGGGAGAAAAAATCTCTTTTGTAAGCCAAAAAGGCAAAGCTTGAACAGTACTGGAAAACAAGTTGGCCCCAAAAGTCAAAGCAGAATAACATTCCTTGCATAAGGCAATGCTTTCTACCATATTCTTTTTGTCCAATTCTAACGGCAAAGGACCTTCCCAAGTAGTGGTAAACCACGGCCAGGCTTTACAGTAAGCGGAGACCACTTCCCCAGTAGAACCGCAGAAGGAGCAATAGGAAGTTCCCTGCTCTTTGCGGCCCTGCTCTGCTCCCTCTTCTAGCTTGGCGTCCCAAACTAGAGGTGCTATTCTATCCAGATGTGCAATAATTTTCTTGTCCGGTTCTAGTCTGCTGGGAGCAACTTCCACTTCTGTTGCTGGATTAGAAGCTCTTGTCGCTAGGGTATAGGTGGAATTGTCATCACCAACAAACATAAGAGCAATAATACCTAGGATCTTACCTTTAATATCCTCTTTTTGGGCAGCGAGAAAATGTGGGTGTAATACCTCGGCAATAGAATTAATATCATCCTCATCTAATTCCACATTCACCATCGTACGGTTTAGACGACCATTTAAGAAAGCTGCTATCTTATTTGAATCATTAGCAAAATCCTTGAATTGGGAATCATAGGTTAAGTACGCTGGAATAGCATACCTACCTTGAGGAGAAGTAGGATCTCCACCTTGCGGAATTATAACCGGTATTGCTGCTGCTTGGTTCTTATTGGTAAAAAACACATCCTTCTTACCATCGGTTTTATAGCTGCCAAATGTGCTGTAGGGGTGAGCTGCAACTTGTAGTTCTTCCTCATGCTTCTTAATCTCTACCAAATATACCCTTTCATAGAATCGAAGCCGCTCATCGCCAGCATTGGTGACCGCTAGTATTACCTCGCGCGGATCCGGAGCAGTGCTTGTAAATGGTTTACCAAGACGGATCAAGCTTTCAATTAACACTGGTTCACCTCCTACAGAAACTTCTAATCCTTCAGCGAGCTGACTATTTGAAGCGTTGCAACCGAGCACTGTCGCGCACAGCCTGTAGGTTTAAGATCTCAACTACTTCAAAACGAGGCGGTACACTGCCCTCTACGGGTTGCAATCGCAAACAGGCCGGAAAATAACCTATTCGGCCATGGAGCTCGGCTAGCAGGACAGCTGCCCCGTAATTAAGACTAGGTAAATTGACAATAATAGGTTGTATCTGCCAATCCTCCTGGGAAAGTGGCACTTGATCTATCAGAGACCTAATTTGTGGTACCAAAGACCGATCCAGATTAAAATGGCAGGGCAAACTATATACCTGCTCTATTTTTTGCTTCGTTAAGTTTTCGATGTGCCTTAAGTGCTGTTCTGTCAGTGGATGAGCAAAGTTAACTACTATCATGCCGTAACCTCTTTTCGCTAAGTTCTGGCCTCTGTAGAAGAAAGGCGCCAATAATCTTGATTACCTAATTTTGATTTTACCGTAGCCCACCTTGTCCGAATTTCCGTCTCCTGTTCTTCACTAATGTTCACGGTATCAACACCAAAGCCATGGTGGTAAATATCGTTTCTCGTTTGAATTACCTCAAACCATACTTGACCAGCCTCTATTCCTAATTCATTCATTTTCCATAAAAGCTGTTTAATCTCTTCGCCCTCACGCACCTTCTTCTTTAGCCATTCTCTATCCGCACCGTTATGCAACATCACCGCACTTATTAACCATTCTCTAATCAAGCCTAATGCCTGGTTTACTTGTCCGTTTTCAATAAAATTGTCTATTATCCGCGCCTGACGCTCCAATTCCTTTGTAGTAAGCTTAGCTTTAGACTTTCCTTTCTTAAAAGGCAACATAAATTTGTTAGCCAACTGTTGGATTTCCCCAAATAACTCTCCTGCTAAAGGTACTCTTTCGCTCAGTGTAGCAGGTATACCCCGGTTTAGCTGTTCATTTAGTTTGTTTGCTGCCATTCCTAGCTCTATAGGACAGGCCAACCAGTAGGCCCTGCTATAGTTCCTAAGATCACGTTGGATACTCTTTATTTGCCCCTCCCCGGGGGCTTTGCCAAGTGGTTTCAGAAGTTGAGCTAAACGCGTGGCATTGCTTGTATCTCGAAACACCCTCACGGCATAAATCCATTCCATCATTTCTAATAAAATAGCCAGGTCCACAAACGGCGCTGGTTCGTTTTGGGCTGGTCGTGCTTCAAACATACCGTAGTACACACCGTCTATTTCCACGTCTTCCCTTAGAACAGTTAAGTACTGTATAGCTATGAAGAATAAGAAAGGATACGAGCGGAAACCATGGGTAAGATCAAGAGTTAACCGACACCTAGGTGGGATCTTATTTAATAAACCAGCTACTATTTCCTGTAGCTCTGTACTTCCCAAGCCCAGAGGAGTTTCTAAAACGTCAATATTAATCGATGATAACTCTCGTTTTAATATGGGAAGACTTTCGTCCATAGCTTCCCTAGTGCACAGTGGTATGATGAGATCGGGGAAGGGAATGCCATGTACACGTTGTCGGAGCTTAACCAGTGCCGTTGTAGCTATCTGGCCTTCTGCTTGTACACGGTTAGGATCATCAGCTAAGTAATATCTAGCTAGGAAAGCCTTTTTACCAAGAGCACTAACTAAAATAGTCTCCAAATTTTAAGCCCCCCTTCTTAACCGCAACAATCTATCTCACTCTTCGCCTAATATTTCTTTTATGGTTCTAACTTTAATCACTTGCTTTTTACTTAGCTTTCCTTCCCATTCGCCAATAGTAACCCATACTGTTTTTAGCACTTGAGCTGCCTTCTTCTGTTGCTCTTCGGTTAACTGATTCAAACCCTGAAATAGATCTATAGTCATGTTCTTAAGCTGTTCCTTAGCAACACCTTTCTGAGTAGCTAAACGCAATTCTTCTAGATTACGATCAAAGGGAGATAGCACGGCTAGCTTTGCCTCTTCTTCCTGAACAATAAGTTGATCGAATACATCAGCTGAAATATCTTGGAAGTCATGAAACACACCATAGCCTACAGCCGTTTTGGCTCCACAGCCCATGATACTCAACGTTTCCTGTAATAGTTCTGTACCTTTGTCTAGGTCTTTTTTTGTACCTAGGGTTTGATTTGGAGCCAAGCAAAACTCAAATTGTTGCTCAGGAGCCACCGTTAAAAAGTTTATTGGAACTGGGGAATAATAATCTCCCGGTGCATTGTTCTTCGGGTCACTATAGTAAGGACCATAATGAGGGTTCATGATATCCAGTTCTAGTTTAGGTAACCTGCTCGGTAAAGCATCGAAGATTATGAGTCGACCCATACCGTGTTCGTCCGTGTCACCAAAAAGCTCCTGAGCACAGAGCAGTTTATCTGACTGTTCACCATACCATGCCGTAAGATAAGCCCGTAAAGCTCCTTTTATTGAAGATGCTGGAATATACGGCACCCCCAAGATGGGATGCCAAACAAATCCTGTCTCCAAAACGTGAGCTGCGCCCAATCCAGATACAAAACGCCACATTGTCCTGGCTCTGATAATTTTGGCATTTAGTTTCCAAAATAAATAATGGCGACGTTCTACATATGAATCAAGAAGTTTTTGAGCATCGGTACTTCCTGAGTCCTCGGCAAACTTATTGATAAAAGTAGATTTATTGGTACGAACTGCCTTATGGCCACACTCGTCCCAAACATCAGCAAATTTGTTATATATTAATCCCCTGTTACCAGTTCCAAATTGCTTCGCTGCAAAGTCCAGCTGAGCAGTTTCTTCGTAAAGTGGGATCATTGGCTACTACCCTCCCTCGCATCAGTGGAAGGTAAGTACGCATCGGCACACTTCTTTAGCCAATTAAGAAGTGCCCATACTTCTTCTTGTGCTTGTTGATATTTAGTACGATCGCCTTTAACTAAGTAATAAAGAAGTTCTTCTTTTTTCCCTTCATATAGATGCCGTTTGGTTATCAACCATTCTGCCAGCATATCATAAACAACATACGATGGCTTATCTTTTTTGTTCTCTGAATCGGCCAACAGAAAAGCCAGGGTTTGACCTAGCCCATTGGTCAGCACCATAGCAGGTAACCGCCGTAAATGCATCGCTACTTTGGCCGGGCTGTATTTTTTTTGGTTCCGCACTTTGTCTATTTGTTCCCAGGCAAAGAGTGCCCGATCTTGTTCTAGGGTTCTCATGCACCTACCCCCCTAGCAAAAAAGGCTGCGCACCAACCCTGGCCTAAAGTTTCATTGCCGCCTAATTGTATAAAACGATCTGCTAATATTGTATCTGTCAGTATTTGTAATACTTCTTGGCTGTTGCTAAGACTGTTCCCTCTTGGGTTATCTGCACCCACCTGAGCATAAAATATTGTCTCTGGAGGCAAAGCTTCCTCATACCACAAATTACCTTGTTCCTTAACGCCGTCAGCAGTCTCATAAGTACCTGTAGTCTTAGCAGAGGTAAGTTGAATTCTAGCCGTTACATGGGTGGCAAAGCGAACAAAGTAGGAAAAATCATCGTCACTAACTACAACCAAGTCATTTTGTAACTTATGGGCATAAGCTTCACCAATAATAGCCGGATCTAGCTGTGAAGCAATAAACTGAGCCATGGCAGAAACCTCTTTGTTTGGTTTTATAGACAAATTCATCTCTTCGAGATACAAATCACCCTCTATGTTGCACTCAGTAGGAACTAACCCTTGGCCTTGTTCAATTTCAGGTATAACACCCCAATCTGCTCTCAGCCCAGATGCTTTAACGTCACGTTTTACTCTAGATAATACCAATGGAGATGAAACCCAGAAGAATGTGCGGGTCAAAGATCGCACTGGTAAAGCTAAAATTTTACCGTCACCGACAGTAAGAGCCCCGGCAAATGCTTCTTTGTCACGTACAACACCAAAAACATCCGCTACAAGGCTTTGGTCTGCTATTTTTCGTTCAGCTAGGTCTCGTAGGCTACCTTTCAGGCTGGAAGCGGGAATAATAGGGTATTTGGTATGGGCCTCTCTTTGGATAGGTACATCTATCACTTCTGTGCTTGTCCCCGCTCCGGGATGCAAAAAACTTTGGGCATAAAGAAACAATGTACCCTTTTCTTGTTTCATTTTTACCACCTCCCTACCACTACATGGCCACAACCAATTTTTGTTTCCAAGCCTATTTTTTTATCATGCATGGCCGCTATAACCTCCTCTATTTTTTCCGCTGTTGTAAAGTAATAAGTACTGCCGGCTGGTACATATGCTTGCCTTGGTTTAGGTCTACGATTGGCAATATCCCAGCCGCCAATATATAAAGGTCTGTCCATGCAAGCTGTTACCAAAGTACAGTCTATGTCTTCCAATTTACCCTGCCAAACTATTGCTCCTTGAACTTCAATACTTTTGAATCCATCCGGCAGCCATCCGGAAGAAAACCTGGCAGGTGTTAACAAAGTTAACTTAAATCCCCGTTCGCTAAAAATCCCTGGTCCTCGCTTGATAGCATCATTAATTCCAGCTTGAGAGATAGGCATTGTCTCGTATGTCTGCAGACTACTTATTCTTCCTTCTCCACCTAACTTAATGGTACTAGGCAATGTTACATCTGGTAAGTTCTCCACCCTTACACCCAAACCATACCTTGAAATAAAACGTACATGTTCAGTAGCATAGAGCATATGCTCTTTAGCACTGCGCTTAACACAATCCCGAGCAATACCAATCCTCTTTTCCCTGGTCAAAAACACATTTGAATCTTGTCGTAAGTCACCTTTAGACCAATAAATATCTTTTGCTTGGATTTCTTCGCCCTTAAGATACGACAACAAACCATCTTCTGTAATCCAGGCATCCTCTAAGGATTTATACCGTGACTCGCCAACAGGTAAATAAATGGGGCCTCGATCGGTCACCAATGGTTCAGAGCTAGGTTTTAGCCGGAAATACTTTTCTGCGCTTGATTCTGACTCTAGTCTTACTAAATCTAGCGGAGCCGGATAAAGTCGCTGGATGCTGTTCTCACATTGGTGGACTACACAAGGGCCTTTTAAATCCATTCCAATGTCATGGTATGAACCTGAAGATCCAACTGCCTTAAGTACAGGGCAAACATCAATGTTCCCACCACAAACGGCACAATAGTTATTGTCGTTGTAATCTTTAAAATTAACACCATGGCCTTTAAGTAACGCCGTGCGGATAGCTCCTTGCATTACTTGACAATTGGGAGGAAAAATAGAAGGCAAATACCCATACTCGCCAGCATTAAATGGCTGTCCACCACGGAAAAAGTAACTTTCTTCGCATCCGAAAACAAGCAGCATCTCATTGGCTGTCATCTCCCCACCCCCTCGGCTGCCAAAAAACGCAATAGCGGCAAGGCTTGCGGCTGAAAACCGCAAGTTTTTATTTGGCCTTTTTCCCTTTGTTCCCATAGTAAAAGTTTATAAAGAACCTGCATACGGTTGATAGCCTCTATCTTGATTTCTTCTTGGGTATATTCATGTGGCCAAGTTAGATCACGGTTACGAAGATATTCTGCTGTTAAAAGAGGAACTATTTTATCTGCTCCCATCTTCTGAGATTCATTTAACTTGTTGTCTAAAAATGGAGTTAGTAATTCAGCTGTGTTGTATAGGAAACGAGATGAATATGCAGATTCTTCTTGAGGGAAAATCAAAGAGGATAAACTATCAATTTCTTCAGCCCACTTATGGCCCTGACTTTCCCATGGTTTTGCTAAACGCAGAGGTGATCCACTGCGTTTTTCCACCTGCAAAGCAAAGGCATCCCTGCCAACACCGTCCTTTGCCACTTTATCCAATAAGCTATGAGCAGAACTTAGTGCCGCTTGTAACGGACTTTTACCATGTACATACAATATAGCTGCCGAAATAGTAAGATTGATATTTGGGGGAGACATTTGCTGGTAAATAGTTCTTAGTTCCCCTGCACAACGCAAAGCAGTCTTTAGTGGAAGCAAAGCTAAAACATCGTCGCCTCCAGCGTATACGACTCTCCCCTTGAAGTTCTGCTCTACAGTAGGCACCACGGCACGGCTGAATTTTGCTAAAGCGTTAGATATATCTTTTTTCTGTTTTGGGTAGTGGCTCAGGTTTAGACCTAAGCGATCACCATCCATGATTAAAATTGCATAATACGAAGGCTTTCCACTGGCGGTTTGTCCTGCTCCCGGAGCAAAATCCAATGTTGAAGGGAAGTTTTGTATTACCGGCCAGCCTAGCAAGTCCTGTGCGAGATACGGGAATATACGTTTAACCAAACAAACAGCGCATAGCCTCTCAATACCTTCGTCATCTAGTGCATAAGGCCATCTCTTATTTAGTCTGGACGTAATCTCCTGCCAACGTTCGCGAACTCTGCGGCGGGATAAACCTTCACTGGCTACTATAGCTCGTTCTCCGCATACCGAGCACATATCGCCTTCTTCTTCTCGCGTAAAGAAATGACGCCAATTTTTGCGCTCTCCCAGCCCTGCACTATCGGTCCCAGCCACCCAGTAGACTTCCCATAACGTCTCAATCTGCTTATTCCAACCAGCACACACATTATCCTGTTCCAACTCCGGTATTGCCCAAACGATTCCTTGTCTTACCCCTTCGGCTATCTTTCTCCAAGCTTCATGTAAGGCTTTCGCTCCTGCCTTGCCAGCAACAACAGGATCTTCGCACAAAGCCGTAAAGCGATTGGGTACGGAACCTATCCTTGTTGCCAAATTAGATTCATCTTTTGGCGGCAAAATACCACTACGAACTGCTTGTATAATAAAATCATCGTCAATAGCAGGAAAAACAATCTCGTTGTTGCCATTGGCTCTCTCTACTCCAACCATTGCTTGGGCAGCTAAATAAGAAATTAGATAGGATCCGGCCCAAAAATCTCTGGTACGCCGCGCTTGGTTAACAAATCCTTGAATTGGAGCAAAGCTAAATTCCAGCATACCACGACTATCCATGTTAGAATTTCACCTCCACCGCTCCTGGCAACTGTGCAAGGTGGTTCATGAATGATTCCACAGCTGTCCAATGTTCCGGTACTGGTACTGTAAACTCCTTGGATGCGTATCCCTTTCCAGTACTTATGGTTAAATCATCTCCCGATGGCAACAATGGTGCTGGCAAAAACGAAACAACCACTGCATGCTGACCATCAGCCAATAAGTGCGTATGGATCAGAAGTGGACTAGCTCTGCGATTGCGACTGCGGTTAGCCCCTGTAACACCTGCTCTGGCTCCTTTCAAACTAGAAAAATAGTAGTTTTGTGGAAGTCCGAATGTCACTCGTTCTGGCGCGGTGGTAGGCGCATTCCCTTTTATCGCACCATAAATCAGATCGTGATCTCTTTTAAAACGTGGTCCATTAGGCGGAGGTGTTTGGAACGAGCGAAAAGCTTGTAATTCTCCACCTATTTTTTCTAATGCACCCTGCCATGATCTTTCTTTAAAAGGAATAACAATCCGCGCTCGTTGACTAAAGGCTGTATGCGACACCTCTTCTGGAAGATTATTCCGCTGACATGTTGCTGCAATTTGATCGCAAAGTTCTTCAGAACTTACTGGCAATTCGGATGGTAATACCACCGATCCAAGCCCGCGCCGACTTCTAGACCCTAGCCCACCTAATAAACATAAACAACGCATACTCTCCATTACATCCTGTTGAACTTCCTGCTTAACATTAGGCCGAAACACAATGCGCAAAACTATTTCTTCACCTGGCTTGATGTAGGAACGTTCGATTTTTCCTCTTTTTACAAGTCCATATCCTAAATAAGATAAGCCTTTACCACAGTTAATTGATTCCTCTGAAGCAACCGGTGAATCTAGCAACTGTATCAAGAAACTGGCTTGTCCAGCTTCGGTGCTACCGAAAATACGCGCTTCCTCTTGTAGCTTGTCTGGATTTTTAGCACGGAACCAAAAACGAAGCGCCCCTTTCAGGGATGGTGGTCTAAACTCTGTTATTTCTGTCCTTGCGCCTCCCATAAAAAGAGGCGTCACTACCCGTAATCTAACCTCCTCCATCCTTTTCTTACCTGAAAACACTCGTTACACCTCCAAACAGGAAATCATTGTATACATTACTGGCAAACAAACACAATTTTCTCCTTTGTTATATCTTATATTTCGATATTCGTGACTAATTGCCTTCTTTATCTTTTAATAATTAGCTTTTTATCTTTTTCCCCTTCTGTTTAACAGCTTAGCACCTCTTTAACACCTAGCAATCCTATTAAATTAAGTATAACAAAGCTACCCCGTCACCAGCTGTCGGGGTGTAAAACTTTTAATTATTTATTCCCAACAATTTGATATTCTGCCCATCTTTCCTAGCCACTTCTTCTGTTAAACCATTGTTTCCATTCCTTATAGGTAGGCTGCAAACCGGTTTCCGGCTCGACGTTCCGCGACAATCTCAAAGGTTTCCATTCCTTATAGGTAGGCTGCAAACCTGAATGGCAAAACCGGTTACAATACCACCGATGGTGTTTCCATTCCTTATAGGT
>JAAYWY010000012.1 GCA_012516165.1 Bacillota bacterium | reverse complement strand
TAAGGCCGCAGCACTAGCCAAAAAATCTAAGTATTCGTTGCCGTCTGCATCTACCACCGTGCAGCCTTTGGCATGGTCGACAACCAGCGGATAATATGGCACCCGTGAAGCAGGTGAAATTACTTTTTTGTCTTCCTCTACCCAAGAAAGGCAATGTTGGAGATCTTTCATGATAAAAACATCCTTTCTATAAAAATCTATGAAAAATGACCATTGTTAATATAAATCTAATTCATACGTTTATTCTATAAGCACCATACTCCTCAAAACGATAACCCCCTGCATATTCGTATTTTCGTATTATTGTAGTGCTATAAATTTGAACTAACTTAATGCAGCATAATTTTACAACTAAATCAATTTCATTAAAGAATGCATCCATCGATTTGTTTGATTATTAACACAAAATATCGTTACAATAACTCATAAAACCACCTCTTGCTCACTATTAGATATTATAATCTTTATACAACATATGTTAACATGCAATTAACATGCCATTCAGATATCAAAGACATGATAGCGTATTCTTCTTGTTGTAAATTGACGGATCATTTAATTTTACATAATAGGAAGTGAATATGATTGCAACTGTGAATTATTGTGCATGCAGTATACTGCACTATTTGTGATAAAAATTGATGAGCTTGTAACGTTTATGTAGGCAACAACGAAGGACTTACAGGGACAAGCTGAGAAACAAAATGAAAAGGTAGATATCATGAAAAAGGCCCTGGATGTCTCTGCTAAAGACACCCAGAGGAGAGGATTACAAGAAGCCAGCCAGGAGTTTCTGGGGCATCTGATAACAACCACCTTGGAGGCCATAGGCATCAAGCTCATGACCCAGCGAGATAAGAGTAGACTGCGTGCCGTTGGCAAGAGACAGCGAGAGCTCATAAGCCCAGCCGGGCGCATAACCATCAATCGCCGTTTATGTCGAGACCAAAAAACTGGTCAGTATATATTTCTCCTAGACCAACACCTTGGTCTAGCCCCACATACTAGACTAACCCCCAGCGTAGAAAAAGCATGCCTATCTTTAGGAACCATCAGTAGCTTCCGTCAAAGTGCAAACATAATCAGCACCTTCATTCCCACTGTTAGTCATAATACCATCTGGAAGTGCTGCCAAGACGTCGGCAAAACAGCTACCAAACAGGCTGCCAATGCCTGCCATGAAGTATTCGAAGACGGGGTAATACCAGAAGCTGCGAGGCAAACAAAAGAGCTATCGAGGCAGACGGAGTCTATGTAAACTCCAGGGCAGCAAGAAAAGAAAAGGTGAACTTAAGATGGTCGTGGCCTATGAGGGCAAAGAAGAACAAGGCCGCCGCCGAACATTAAAACAGCGTCGTGTAGCAGCAGGCTTAAGAGACGGCCAAAGCATCTGGGAAGAAGCCAGCGCTCACTTTGCCCGTACCCGGGACATGTCCGCCCTAGAGAAAGTCAGTATTGGCGGCGATGGTGCCGAGTGGGTAAAGACTGGCAAAGACTACTTTAGCCATGCTACCTTACAGCTAGATCCATTCCATCTTTGGCGAAATATCATTAAGGCCTTAGGGTTCGACACAAAGTCAGCGTCAAGACTTGCAGTAGCTATTAACCAGGGTACCTTGCAGGACGTCCAAGAAATATTAGATTCTGCCGCTAAAAAAGTCAGGGGCCAAAGCGCAAGCGCATTACTGATCTTGAGAAGTATATCTGCAACAATTGGGCCGGAATACAAGCAGCTAACACTGGTACTAGCTTGGGCGCTATCGAGGGCCAGAACCGGCATATTCTTTGTGCCCGGATGAAGCATAGAGGTACCGGTGGAGCGAAAAAGGATCAGATTACATGGCTCGCCTGTTTACTTATCAGGCCGAAGGAAATCTAGAATTGCTAGCTAAAAAAGATAGCAATATTGATTCTAAGGTCACCGAAATTGTAGCTGGCCTTAGTGGACAAAAAGAACATATCAAAACTATGGTAAGTCAAGCAGGTGACTGGCTACAAGCACGGATGCCAGCTCTGACGGGGCCGCAATCGGGACGTCTATGGATAAAGCAAGTCCTAAGAAGAATTGCTGAAGCCGGACTGGTATCTTAATAATTACCATCAACTATTTTTATGGGTGTTTTGCCTACTATATTTTGACACAGTCGCTTATAAACTAGGCCTTGCCGTCAATCATAAGGCATGTTATAATGTAAACACTGAGGTGCGGTGGCGAAGAGGCTAACGCCGTGGTCTGCAAAACCACTATTCGCCGGTTCAAATCCGGCCCGCACCTCCATTTTTATGCCCAAGAAAAGGGCTTTTTTTGTTTCTTTTCAAGAAAAAAGCCGGTCTGTC
>JAAYWY010000084.1 GCA_012516165.1 Bacillota bacterium | reverse complement strand
TCACAAGTAGCCTGGCGCGACCGGTGGTTGCTTAAATCTAGTCCTATTTCGCGCAAGACAGCTTGAGCCTCAGGGGAAGCTGGGCTCCCAGGAAAAGCCCCCAGACCAGCCGATACTACCTCTATGTATGCCGCTTTTTCACCTAGTTCATCACGCAACGCTTTTTCAAGTAGCGCTGCAGCCATGGGACTACGACAGGTGTTTCCGGTGCATAAAATCAGCACCTTGTACTTGGTCACAATCTATCCCCTCCTTACCAGCATGACAATTCCCAGGAGGATAAAGGCAATACCGGCCGCTGATTTTAGAACCTGAGGCGACACAATCCTGGTCAAGGCCTCGCCAGCTACAACTCCCATAAAAGATGACAGTACCAAGGCCCCAGCCGAGCCTACAAACACAGGCCACAGTGCTCGGCTTTCAGCCGCCAAAAGCATAGTAGCCAATTGCGTCTTATCTCCCAGCTCAGCCAAAAACACCATGGAAAAAGTTGTAAATACTGTCTTCCAAAACAAAATTTAACCCCCTTCTTCAGCAAATAAAATAAATCGCCGACTTTTCTCCACTGCTGCTACAAAATTCAACAGCAGCTCGTCCAATTTCAAGCCTTGATAATACGGTAGCCGGCCGCTTTGCGCAGACGGTTCATTACCGCTAGCCCCAATCCAACCATATCTACTCCTTCTGCCAGAACCCCCTCTACGTCGGAGGCATCAAAACGGCGAAGTTGATCAAATAAATTAGCCGCCACTGAGCCCAAATTAGCTCGTGTTCCCACAATAGCTACCCTTCGCTCCTTATAAGATGGTGCCGTCTCAGCAGTGGCCATAATAGCTACCCGCCGTCCACAAGACACGTAAGCATCATATAGTTCGCATATTTTAGCAGTAATGTTTTCCGGCTGGCCCTCTACCACTAACACCTCCGCCTTGGGAGCATAGTGCTTGTATTTCATCCCCGGAGCACGTACACGGCCAATCTCCGGCGGTGTGTCTTGGACCGTGGTGGGATCCACCGTAATAGTCGGCACCACCTGCCGCAACTGCTCCAAGGTTAGGCCGCCAGGACGCAGAACCTGCGGTGGGTTCACAGTAACATCCAACACTGTGCTCTCCACGCCCACCCCTGTATGTCCACTATCGATAATCATATCTATCCGGCCAGCCAAGTCAGCTATTACATGCTGAGCCGTGGTGGGACTAGGACGCCCCGACAAGTTAGCGCTAGGTCCCGCAATAGGATAAGCGCTAGCCTCAATAAAAGCTAGGGCCACTGGGTGGGCAGGCATACGAATAGCCACCGTGTCCAACCCACCGGTGGTCTTGCGCGGCACCTTGTTAGCTGCCGGAAAAACCAAGGTCAAAGGTCCCGGCCAAAAATGTTCTATTAACTTTTCCGCCACCATCGGAATATCCGCCACCAAATCTTCGATTTCTTCCGGCCGAGCCACATGCACTATCAGTGGATTATCAGACGGTCGCCCTTTGGCTGCATAGATCTTGGCCGCTGCTTCTGGATCTAAGGCATTACCCCCGAGTCCATAGACTGTCTCTGTGGGAAAAGCAACTAATCCGCCGCGGCGAATAATGGCCCCCGCTTCTTTAATCGCTGCTAAATCAGCTGCTTGAGCCACGGTAATTACCTTGGTTCCCTTTATAATTTGCATGAACTTGTCCCTCTAATCTATCTAGCGCCGCTTTTTGCGGTGCTTTTTCTTTTGATAACCATTTTCTTCATCGTCTTCATCCCAATAAGCTTTATCCCACGTGCCGTGGAAAGCCGGACGCGGTCTTCGCGAACCTCGATACCGCCTACCAGCAATAGCTGCTCTCACCTGCTGCCAAAACTCATCGGCGTTTTGGATTTTGGCCCCTTTGCGCCGAGCCCCTGCTTGCACTTCTAAATCAGAGCTCACTACCAAAGTCCCTGGACCAGCAAGAGCCACTACAGCATCATCTGCCGATGGTGCAAATTGAACTTTAATACCGCCGCGGGCCCAATAGCTGCGGCTGCTCGGGCCATCGAAAACCACCGTAATATCATTTTTACAGCCACCCTTATATAGAAAAAGGCGATCCAGGAGAGCCTCCCGCCCCGCCTCTAATCCTCGGGCCTCAATATTAAAGAGCGCCGGGATCTGCCGAATCAAGTTATACCCATCGATGATTATAGTTACCTTCCTCAC
>JAAYWY010000083.1 GCA_012516165.1 Bacillota bacterium | reverse complement strand
TAGGTAGGCTGTAAACCCTGAACTGCGAAAGGAGGATAAGTCTGCCGTGAAGTTTCCATTCCTTATAGGTAGGCTGTAAACTGCCCAGGCTAATCTTCAATGTTTCCACGTTATGCTGTTTCCATTCCTTATAGGTAGGCTGTAAACCCCATTTTTCCCATAGAGGAAACTCACAACTGTCAAGGCTTAGGGGGTGTTTCTTCATGTGTTTCAAAAATATCTGTTTTCTATGCAGTATTCGCCCTTTGTTCATATGCGGCAGCGAACTATGCTGTAAATACAGGCTTTTTTGACAGTCTGGGTTCGCTTGGTAGTGTCGTCGGCTGCCGGGGTTTTTAACGCTACTGGTGGTCGACGACAGTTTAGTGCAGCTTCAATATATAGGTCTGTGTTCTACAGCTCGCATCTACCTTGCTGCTATACCATAAGTATACAGTACGGTGCAACGTTTCTACCAAGTGACAAAGAGATCTACCTTGCTGCTATACCATAAGTATACCAAACATTTGCGCTATAGAACAAGGCTCTGTAAACACTCATTTATAAGCTTGCTAAAGTATTCTATTTTTTTGTATCAATAACTCTGTCCCCACAGCACCCCTTGGATTACAATACCAGAAAACGCGCTTGCGCAGAAGCGCAAAGATCTGCTACTGGGCGTGGGAAAAGTGGAGGCAGAAAACCTTTACCTGACTGCACTCATGGTTGCCAGTTCCGCACCCCGACGCGAAGAGAGCCGTGGTGTTCATTATCGAGAAGACTTCCCCACTGAAGATGACCACAACTGGCAACGCAACATAATAATTGTTAAAGGTGAAAATGGAAGTCCCCAACTAAAAGAAGAACCACCCATAAACCACCTATAGTGCCTGCACCCTATAAAGCCCAGCCCTGCAGGCGATGTCCAGCGCATCCCGGTATTCCTTGGCCGTGACTCTGCGCCCCAGCACTGGATGGCCGGTAGCCTGGTAATAAGGCCGGTATTGGGCCATTATGTTCACATAAGTCTCCTTGGATATATTCTCGGCGATGAACTGCATGACTTTCTCGGTGCCAGCCAGCCCGCCGGGCAGGACCAAGTGCCTGACCAACAAACCACGGACAGCGACACCGTTTTGATCCAGCACCAAATCTCCCACCTGCCGGTGCATTTCTTTTACAGCGGCAAAGTTCACTTCCGGATAGTCCGGCGCCAGCGAAAACTCCTTGGCCGGCGCAGGCTCCCCGTACTTCATGTCGGGCATGTAGATATCCACCACGCCGTCCAAAAGGCGAATGGTTTCCAAGGAGTCGTATCCGCCGGTATTGTACACCAAGGGGATATTAAGTCCCTGCTTGGCCGCCAGCGTCACCGCGGCCAGGATATTCGGCACCACATGGGTCGGGGAAACCAGATTCACGTTATGGCAGCCCATGACCTGTAGCTGGAGCATCATCTGGCTGAGCTCTTCGTCGCTGACGGCACGGCCCTCACCCAGGTGGGCGATACCGTAGTTTTGGCAGAAGATGCACCTTAGATTGCAGTAGGTAAAGAAGATGGTGCCTGAGCCCCCGGTGCCGACCAGAGGGGGTTCCTCGCCAAAATGCGGACCCACACTGGAGACGATGGCACGGTCGGCAGTTCGGCAAACGCCCACAGTAGACGGTTCGGATTATAGACAGAATGAACGTTCTCAAGACATTATTTTACTCTTTTGTTGCTACGCCATGTCTAAGTATGCCCAAACCGGCACCTACCGCCCCTATACTTTTGTTTGAAAGGAGAGTTCGACTTACCGCGGCACCAAAAAGCGTCCTAAGCGTTATCGCCTAAAAAACAAAAACCGCGCAAACCAGCGCGGTTACTGTCTTTATTATGGTGGGCCATCGGCGACTCGAACGCCGGACACCCTGATTAAAAGTCAGGTGCTCTGCCACCTGAGCTAATGGCCCACTCGACGTTAATATAGTACAATAAAATTAGATACCTGTCAACTGAAGATTGTTGCCTAACTTAAATATTGCACTCTCTTTGTCAAAAGAAAAGCTTGATTGTCAAGTTGTTTTTTCTTTCTTAACCAAGGCTTATGCTTGTGATTTCTGGAAAAGCTAAGCTAATTCTGTCTCCATTGTTTTGGATACTGGCTGCTTTTTGGTTGAAGCTTTCAACATACTGAGGGCTGTGTAGAGAACTACTGCCATAACTAACCACTGGAGTAAATCAAGTGACATGGATTTTACTAAGGTAACAGCAACTATTACACCAAGAATCCCTACGGTGGAAAAAGCTAATGCAATCTTTCTGTTATAAGCTCCTTCTTTTACAAACCGTACTGAAGCAACAGGCATCAAAAAGGCACAAGAGCCGAACATAACTGGGAAGGAAACTTTAGGCGACATTCCCAATGCATATACTAGTGCCATACATGGGGCATAAAGGCCAATACCACATGTCATAAGAGCACCAAGGAAGAAATTTACCACTATAGCTACTACTAATTTTACTCCGCTTAGACCCACCTCCTGGCCACCGGTGGGCATAAGACCAAATTTACCTGCTAACATCATACCCACAACGAACAGTAAGGAGATACCCATCATTTGTTGCACTTTCTTCTCTGGCAACCGGGATACAAAACCTGCGCCAATCCATGCGCCCAAAGTAGCTGCTGCTATCATGGACACTAAGGTCAAAGGCTCTACTTCAATAGCCGCTATAAAAATGAACGCCTCTGTTATAACCGATAGGGTAAAGCCAACATTTAATGTACCCGGAATTACTCGGTCTTCAATTTGATTTAGCATTCGCAATAAAGCTGTAGCCGTGGCAAAATTCCCAATACCAAGAGCATCTAAAAAGTTGGTGCCAAAACCTATAGCTGCTGCTTTTACAAATGAGGTATCTTTTTCCAACTGGTTTTTATGTTCCAAAAGGTCTTTAATCAAAACTACGGCAAAACCTACTGCCAGCACGCCTAACAGAAAAAGTACAACTTTAACCATATCATGCCCTCCCTCGCCTGTTTTATATTTGTATTAGTTGTCACTCACTTATTTATTAAGTAACACCTGATAGATTAAAAGGATCTAAGTGTCGTCTTAATACTCACCTTATGAGGTGCTCCGTAGCAGCGCATATATTTTTGTTTCCTGCGCTGCTACGAAAACACTCTACAGATTTTTCAATGCTAAATGATGTTCGCCCAATAGAGTTTAAGACTATATTTTGGCATGATATTCATAGGGGAGAGGCACGATTGTTCCTGGCGTTTGAATCTCTACCAGTTGAGTAAGAGCATCTTTTACAATAGCTTTTTGCATAGCTGGATTATTTGGTTCGCCAGCGTTAGCTCCCATGGGAACACGTGGTGCTACTACCCGTGGTGCACCGTTTTGACGAGCTACTGGTGGTAAGGCAGCAATAAGAATGGTCGGAATGCCCACTTTTTCAATCGCTCTCTGCACAATCACGGCAGAGCGGTGGCAGGTACCTCACCCGGCAGTGAGAATAACCGCATCTACGCCTTCATTTTTCAGTTTTTCTGCTACTTCGGGGCCTGTTTTATACATGAATGTATCTACATCGCCGCCCCCACCCATAAGTCCGAAATTTACTGGGGCAACAGCTTTAATAAATCCCTCTGCGGCTAATTCTCGAAGGCGATCGATAGGAAACATGCAATTGATGTCTTTATTTACATCGCTGTTGTCATAGCCACCGTGAGATACCATCAGGTCCTGGCCCTTGGTATCGCCAGGTATTACACGATAGCTAGTATCCCCAGCCAGATTAAACCTTTTGTCTGATTTTAAGTGCACACCTGCACATGTTACTAGAGCTACAGTCATATCTTTAAGCTCTTTTTGCACAGGGGCCCAAACCACTTCCGGGGTTATAGGTACGTAGACTTCCGATTGCAACCCCTTAACTACTGTTAAAGCCATTTTCACAACCTCCCTGCACAGCTTTCTTGTAATACTTCCGGATAACTCAAAACAAATCCCACTTCTTGGCCTACCTCAAGTTCGTAATCACTAATAATTAATCTCCGTGCTAAACTAAGTCGTCCTAACCTTCCCTTTATATCGATTGTTACACTGCAGTCATCAATCTTTGATATGATCCCTTCGTAATACTGTTCGCTAGGTGCATAAGTGATTTGTTTCACTTTTATTGCTCCTCAATCTGATCTTTTTCGTATATTTCCCGCCGTTTTTTGCTCATTTTTAATGATGTTTCATTGGGCTCTGGCTCAATAGTTATTCCAGTAACTTGTTCAATAAGTTTAATATTATTTTGCTTTACTGCCGGATTGTATTTTCTCTCGGGTGGTTTAATTGTTTCCCCAGCCATCTTAGCCTTTAGCATATATATAGCGCGAATAGCATCGTCTCTGGTAATGCAGTTGTTCTGCAAAATTTCGTTTTCAATTCCCTGCCGAGACTTGTTCATATCAACGATGGCATCCATGTACTTATTGCCCACAACCAATTGTCCTTGCACTCCAGCAAAGGTCATACCTACTACGGGAATGCCGCGTTTGCCGATTTCCTCTATATGGCTGGCAAAATCAATGTGATTATTACCGAATCCCTCGGTGGTAACAATAGCCCCATCTACATCCATAGCCTCTACTACCTGCCCTAAAAGTCTAGAAACATAAATCTTCTCACTGTTTACTTGAGGTGAACCCACTAGGATAACTGCTGCCAGATCTAGCTCTTCGTCCTTCATGGATTCCAGGACCAACGGTTCACGCCAATAGTGGCGCGATGTTTCTTTGGAAGCAGGTCCAATACATGTTAGAGCATGGATACAGCCATCGAGGATCTGTAACGGAGTAACCACCACAGGTACATTGCCTAAATCCACATTGGCTTTGGCACCCAAGGTTCCCACCGGCTCGTCAGGCATAATATAATTATCGTGCATAGCCCCTTGACCCATAATTTCTTTGACAATAACAACCTTTTTACTGCCGCCGCGCCGCTTATGTTCAAACACCTCTGTTTTAACCACCAGATCTTCTGGTGCTTTCTTCAAGACATCCCTAATTTCTTGAGTAATAACATCTGTTGCTCTATGAGCTGCCATGGGTCCAGGCCGTTCCATATTTTTGCCAGCCTTTATTGTCACCTTGGTTTTAATAAGAATATCGCCTTTGTCCGGTGAACCAGGCCGATTAAAGAGAATATTGCGATCCATTTCTCCTTCGGAGGAACCGAATTCAGAAATTTGCACACCGTTTTCATCGGTGCCAGTAACTACCATTACCACGCCATCGAGTACACGGGTAATACCTTCACCCAGTATGCCTTCTTCCTTCGCGGCTATAGGCTGAACATCCATGATGGTATCACTGTATTCTCCGTAGCGATCAGGGGTAATTATATCCAATTTTAGGTCTACAACCAGATCTTCGCTGGCTGCCGCATCTTGCACGCTGTCTTCACGAATATACAAAGTGGTTCCATCGATCTTGGTTTCGGGACCCAATTTTACTTCATTGATCTGAAAATGTTTTCTTGTTAAAGCGTGTGCAACTTTATCTGTAGTTTTTATATCTGTAGCTTGGGTTACAGCTGGCATTTTTGTTTGGTTAGTAACTACAGCACTAGTATTTAGCACTAATGGAATTTCCAAATTGATATCTTTACCCTCGCCAATATGGATCCGTACAGCTTGCCCCTCCTTGACTGGCACAGCCGCCAGCTCAGGTTCCACGGTTGCAGCAGGTTCCACCGGGGTCTCAGCTGGCAATTCTTTCTTTAGTTCCTGATAACCCTCCACCAAATCTGGGGTAAGCGCAACCAAAGCATCTACTGTTTCTTTCAGTTTGGCACCAAGTACTTGACCAATCTTTAGGCAATTGTCAGGAATAGTAAGCAGGCCAGAATCTTCCAAATCCGGAAAAATAGCTGGGTCCTCCAGCATAGAAGGCTCAATTGTACTTCCTGCTTCAAAGCGGCAACAAGTAACAGCATAATCCTCAGCATGTTGTTTTGCCGTTTCTAGATCAATAGACACCATAAATCCCTCCTCAAGAAGACATTTTCCGATAGAGTTTTTGACCAAAGGCTCTAAGCACATGGTCTGTGCTATGGTAAATTGGTACTCCTAGCCTAGGAGCAACTTCCATAACGGTGTTAGTTCAATGCTGGCATGTCCCAATTAAAAGAGCTTCGGCACCTCCTTTCATCAGGGCTAGTACGCTTTCGGCCTGCCCTGGGCAAACCCCAGGCTTGTTGCACCGTAGCCTACCACCGCCGATGTCTTCCATTCGCTTGCAGTTCGCAGCCACCGCAACTGTCGCTCCCATACTAGCTGCAATTTCTTCCAGTCGGCTTTTTGAAGCACCACATTCGCAGGCCAAAAGGCCCATTTTGCGCTTTTCTTGGAGAAACGGCATCGTGACACTTACTCCACCCAACGTTTTTGTGACGGGCGCATCCTCTTCGCCACGTTTACCGGTAAATGCTCCTCCTAAAACTATCTCGCCATGAGGTTCTTCAATACCACCACAGCAGGTTATGAGTTCTTTTATCGGTAAACCCAAAGGTACATCAAAGAACACGCGACCCGTGCGGGCCTCCTTCAAACGGCCGCCTAAGGTAAGGTCTTTGCTTATCACAGGCCGTCCTTCTTCAATAGCGCGGGCAATATTCTTAAGAGTTTCCACATTACACACTACTGCCCCAGCTTTGAGAGGTAGTTCCCCCGGAGCCAATTCCACACCCAATAGTTCGCGGACTATTACCCTCTCATCACCGGCTGGATATAAGTCTGGCAAAAATCTAATTTCCAGCTTAGGTTCGCCACGAATGGCTTTAGCCACAGCAATAAGGGCTTGTTTGTGTTTGGGCTTGATGGCAATAAATCCCTTTGCTGCTCCAGTAATGGCCATCACATGTTTAAGCCCTTGAACAACTATTTCCGGGCGCTCTTTTAACCAAGCAATGTTATGTTTGAGTGTCGGTTCACACTCTGAAGCATTAGCAATGACACAACCAGTGCTAAGGTCAGCCTTGAGCTTTACATGTGTGGGAAAACCTGCTCCACCAGCACCTACAATACCAGCATCTTGAATAATCTTAAGCGGATCCTGGGCTGTATTAAGATGCACATATTCCTCGGGTTGCAAATCAGGGCCTTCTATTACAATTTCCTTTGCATTCACTTCTTTGATATATCCAGAAATACTGGCATGAAGGTTGGCCCCTAATCCGTTAGGCACAGCAATTAACTGCCCTTTCTCTACCTTTGTACCTACTTTTACTAGGGGTTCGGCAGCTACCCCAATATGCTGGTTAAGTAAAAGCCGAGCTAGCACTCCTGACACCTCCTTTAGCGCTCATAAGATAAGTATTTGTTTGTCATAAAATATACAAGTGCAATTCTCGTGCCAACACTGGGCAAAAATAAAAAGCCCTAATACTAGGGCTTTGTAGGCTATAAAAAAAATTTATATAAAAAAAGAATGTCAATTAGTTGACGATCATGTCAGGTTATTGACATCAATACCATGCTGTTCAATTTTATAGTACAAGGTGCTGCGGGGAATTTCTAATGATCTGGCTGCCTGAGTGATATTACCAGCTGCTTTTTGCAACGCCTTGATAATAAGCTGCCGTTCATAATGCTTTACGGTTTCTTCCAATCCTCCTTTCCTAGGAGCGATGTTTTCTGGCACCGCCTCTAATATATGAACCGGTATGTTATCTTTAGTAATCACTTCCCCCTCACAGAGAACAACCATATTTTCCACCACATTCTTCAGCTCACGAATATTACCTGGCCAATTATAACTTGTCAAGATCTTGACAACCTCGGAATCAATATTCTTGATTTGCTTTTTGTTTTCCTCACAAGCCTGTTGTAAAAAAAACTTTAACAAGGAAATAATATCCTCGGGGCGATCTCTTAAGGGCGGTAATTTCAGGTGAATAACATTTAAACGATAAAATAGATCGTCTCTAAATTTTCCTTCCTCCACTAAATGAGGCAAATCCCTATTAGTAGCCGAAACAATACGCACATTTACATTGATTGGTTTTTCTCCACCTACTTTCTTAATTTTCTTTTCTTCTAGTGCACGCAAAAGCTTAGACTGCATAAACATGGGTAAATCAGCAATTTCATCGAGAAAAAGCGTTCCTTCATGGGCTAGTTCAAATAATCCCTTTTTCCCCCGGCGGTGGGCACCAGTGAAAGCACCTGGTTCGTAACCAAAAAACTCGCTTTCAAATAGTTCTTTCGGTATGGCACTACAATTTACTGGAACAAAGGAACCTTGCAGTCCACTATGAGCATGAATAGCCCGGGCAAATACTTCTTTTCCAGTCCCACTCTCACCGGTAATTAAAATAGCAACTTTGGATTCAGCCGCTCGTTTGGCGATTTCAATGGTGTCTTGGATCAATTTGCTTTTGCCAATGATACCACCCCAGCTTGAACCTGTTAGCCGTTCGATTTGTCCTTTTAATAAATTAAGTTTTTCGGTAGCTTTTTCTAATTCTAGGGATACTCGCCTAATTTCGCTTATATCTTTGTCGGTGCTTACAACCCCTATGCATTTGTCCCCAATTAGTATGGGGGCTGCACTAATAATAATGTGCGTTCCTTCGCGGGGAGAATGGTAAACATTGGTTACTGGTTTTTTCGATTCTAACACCTTAAGATCAATTGCATTGGGGAAAAACTCCCCCAGGTACTTACCAATAATTTCCTGTCGTGGCAGCTGATAAAGTTTTTCTGCTGGCTCATTCCAGATTACCACTATGCCTTTTTCGTCGATAACGCAAATGGCCTCCTGGATATTTTCGATAATATGTTTTAATACTACAAGGGCCTGGTGAGGATTAATAAAATCCAAGGCCTAACACTCCTCTAATTTCTAAATTCAGGCACGGGCCACTCAATATTACC
>JAAYWY010000082.1 GCA_012516165.1 Bacillota bacterium | reverse complement strand
TTGGTCCTAATGCGATTTGCGCCGGAAGAATTTGTGGCCATTGCCATGGATTCGGCCAGTGCTACTACTGGGCCAGTAAATATTCCTTTGAACATGGCGCTGGCTATTGGCCTGGCTAAAATATCCGGGCTTACCGATCCACTATTAAACGGCTTTGGTATAGTAGGCCTTACGTCTTTAGGGGCAGTTATATCGGTGTTATCGTTGGGAATCATTAGCCGGATTTAGCAGCAGAGGAGGAACGAACATGGAGGCCTTAGCCATTGTAGCCATAGTAGAACGAGGAAAGGCCGACGCGGTAGTTGACCAAGCTAAGAAAGCAGGAGCTCGCGGAGCTACGATTTTATATGGTCGGGGAACCGGTGAACACGAGAGCCGCAAGTTTCTTAATATCCAGATCGAGTCATCCAAGGAAATAATTATTATTGTTTGCGATGAAAAAGATTATCGTCCCATATACGATGCTATTGCCTTAGCGGGGAATATCAGCGAGCCAGGAAAAGGAATCATGTTTACCATACCAGCGAGTAATTTAATGGGGCTAGAACATCACAAGGAAATAGCTGATAAAAGAAGAAAAATATAATAGCAAGAGCTTCTCTTTAGGGGGCATAGGCATGGAAGGAACGCGTTCCAGCGAGGCGGCACGGGCCGCTATTGAAATGGCTCTCTCCCGTGATCGCGAGAGAGAACAGCAACTTAAAGATAATTACCGTGCAATTGGCATTCGGGCAGCAGCAGTAGATTATGGCGGTGATTTTATTGCCTCAGTAAAAAAAGTTATCGAGCGGTCAGTGGTGGCGGCCAAACGAGAAGGGCTTATTGCCGAAGAAGAGGGAGCAGAAGGTGGAGTGGCGGGAGCGGCCCGGGAGGCTTTAGCTCAGATTATGCCCAAAGCGCTTGGACTGAACATGGGTGGCAAAATTGGTATTGCCCGCTGCAACGAGCATATTGTGGTGGTGATTTTCTGCAGTATCGGGCTGCTTCATTTAAATGAAGTGGCGTTTGGTTTAGGACATAGGGCAGTAGCATCTTTGGGTCCTACAGATAACAATAATGCTGAAAAATAGGACCGGAGGTATAATTTTATGTTTCCACTAAAGGCCTAGCTATTGGCCTTTAATTTTTTTCCATTCTTAGCAGGAAATTCCCTTTTCAAAAGCGAATCTATGTGGTGGAAAGTGGTGAAAAGTGGGGAGATATTCCAGCCGATGAGGTGACGGCGGTGTTCATGGGTGAATACCAGCATGCGCTGGACAGCAAAGGCCGTTTATTTGTCCCGGCTAAACTGCGCGAGGACCTGGGGGAACGTTTTATCATCACCCGTGGGTTAGATCAATGCTTGTTTGTATACCCATTAAACGAATGGTCTAACCTAGAACAGAAGCTGAAAAATCTCCCCTTGAGCAAAAGCGATGCCCGTGCTTTTGTGCGGTTTTTCTTTGCCGGAGCTACCGAGTGCGAACTGGATAAACAGGGACGTATTCTCCTGCCGCCTTACCTTAGAACATATGCCGGTATTGAGCGAGAAGCAGCCATACTTGGGGTCTCCAACCGAGTGGAGATCTGGAGCCTTAGCGTTTGGCAGGAATATAGCAACCAGGTTCGAGATAGCTTTGCTGAACTAGCAGAGAAAATGGTAGATTTTGGTATCTAGGGGGTGCCCTATGAGTTTTGCCCATCAACCAGTTTTGTTGCAGGAAGTATTATCCTACTTAGTCCAGGAGCCAGCTGGTGTTTATATAGACTGCACCATAGGTGGCGGTGGACATGCTTTAGCCGTGTTGGAACAACTATCCCCAGCGGGTTTTCTTCTTGGTATTGATCAAGATCAAATAGCATTGCAGGCCGCTGCCGAGCGGCTTCAGACTTACCGGGACCAGATTAAGTTAGTACAGGGCAACTTTCGCCAGCTCCAAGAGATTTGGCAAGAATCCGCTCTACCAGCACCACAGGGAATCCTATTTGATCTTGGTGTGTCCTCGCCGCAGTTAGATGAAAAAGAACGCGGCTTTTCTTATCAAGAAGATGCCCCTCTTGATATGCGCATGGATCAGCGGCAGCATCTTACCGCTGCCGAGATAGTAAATACTTGGCCCGAGGCAGAGCTGGCTCATATTATCCGGCAATATGGTGAGGAACGGTGGGCGGCCCGTATTGCAAGCTTTATTGTTAAGCGGCGAAAGCAGCAGAGGCTAAGTACCACCGGTGAGTTAGTAGATGTAATAAAGGCAGCTATACCAGCGGCAGCGAGACGCCGGGGACCGCATCCTGCCCGGCGAACATTCCAAGCCCTGCGTATTGCTGTCAACGACGAACTGGGGGCTCTGCAGGTCGGCCTAGAAGCTGCCCGCTGTATTTTGGCACCGGCTGGTCGGGTTTGTGTTATTTCGTTCCATTCACTCGAAGATAGGATTGTCAAACATACTTTTCGCGCTTGGGCCGAGGAGAACGACTTTAATATACTTACCAAAAAACCAGTTACTCCAAGTACCAAAGAAACAGAAGCCAACCCACGAGCTCGCAGTGCCAAGCTTAGAGTAGCCATGAAAAGGGCTTAGTTCTGCCGACAAGGAGGGACGCATAAGGTGGTAGAGAGGACAGCAGCAGCGCGTAGTCTATCGGAGCAATCGGAGCGAAACGAAAACCAGGCTCATGGACAGCGGGTTTTGCACCGGCGGGTAAGAAGGCGCGTTGAGCCGCTTATGGCCTACGGGTTATTTGTGGCTATAGCTGTAGGCCTGGTGCTGCTTTATGTGGCCCAGTATGCCTATGTTGCTCAGCTTAACTTGCGCCTTGCCCAGTGCGAGAAAAGGTTAGCGGAAATAGAAACTCTAAACGAGCAACTGGAGACCGAGGCGGCAGAGTTAAAATCGTTGCAGCGAGTAGAACAAGAAGCGGTACAAAGGTTAGGGATGCAAAAGCCAGCAGCTGTTCGCACGGTGAAAGCTGCCGTTAGTCCTTCAACAGAAACGACGGCGGCCGCGACTGCAGCCACCGAGCCAGTGGCATCTTCTGCCAATAAGCCAAGTCGCCGGTTATCTTTCTTTAATTGGACGCGAAACCTGAAAAAGGCTTGGGCCAAAGGAGTAGGGGAGAACCATTAAAGGTTGGTGTATGGATCATGAAGCACACGCTTACTATGATGCGTAAGCGTATAGCCTTATTTTTGCTGGCAATAATATTTTGCACCTGCGGGCTGGCAGCCCGCCTTTTCTACCTTCAGGTTTTGAAGAACGAAAAGTACCAGGCAGCAGCTTTAACGCAAAGGTTGCATGAGATCGAGATTCAGCCCAAACGGGGCTTAATCACCGATCGCAATGGGAAGAAGCTGGCCATTAATGTCAGCTTAGATAGCGTGGTGGTTAATCCACGGCAGATCAAAAACGTTGACCAAGCTTCGGCGGCTCTGGCCGAAGCTTTGGGGTTACCGGTAGAACAAGTGCGAACCAAACTTAGCCGCGATACATCGTTTGAATGGGTGGCCCGAAAAATAGAGCCGGAAAAATCTAAAGCGGTTCGGGCCTTGAAACTGGATGGGGTTTATTTAGTGGAAGAAAGCGATCGGTTTTACCCCAATGGTACGTTGCTGTCCCATGTGATCGGGTTTGCCGGTATCGACAACCAGGGTTTGGAAGGACTAGAATTGGTCTACGATAAACAGCTACGGGGTACCTGGGGCCGGTTTTTAGGTGAAACCGATGCTTACAATCGAGAGATTCCCGGCGGTGAAAAACAATACTTGCCATCTAAGGACGGTTGCAACTTAATACTTACTATTGACGAAGTGCTGCAGCACATTGTAGAACGAGAGATTGACCGCCTAATGGAGGAAACTAAAGCCAAAGGAGCGGCAATATTAATAGCCGATCCTAATACTGGCGAAATATTAGCCCTCGCTAATCGGCCCACTTTTGACCCCAATAACCCTACAGCGGTTCCCGATACTAATCGGCGGAACTTAGCTGTTTGGTACAACTACGAACCAGGATCTACCTTTAAGATTGTAACTGCTGCTGCAGCCATGGAAGAAAAACTAGTCCAAGAAAACGACGGTTTTTATTGTCAAGGCGGCCTTCAAATAGCGGGGCATTATATCGGCTGCGTTACTGCCCATGGCAGCCAGACCTTTGCGGAAGTGGTTAAAAACTCTTGTAATGTTGGCTTTATGACTATTGGTATGCGCATGACGCGGGAAAAACTATACGAATACATACAGGCTTTTGGGTTTGGCCAGGTACCAGGTAGTAGTCTTCCCGGCGAAGAAACCGGTATCTTGCTGCCGGTAAAAAACGTAGGACCAGTAGAACAAGCTAACATTTCTTTTGGTCAGGGAATTGCCGTAACACCCCTGCAGATGATCAGCATGGTAGGGGTTATAGCCAATGGTGGCCAGCTCATGAAACCGCAGATTGTCCGGGAAATAAAAGATACCGATGGAACAGTGATCCAGCCGTTTACTCCTCAGACAGTAAGACAAGTGATATCTTCTGAGACAGCTCATAAATTAGCAGGACTTTTGGAACAAGTAGTGGCCGATGGTACCGGTCGCGGGGCACAGGTCCCTGGGTACCGGTTGGCCGGGAAAACCGGTACGGCCCAAAAAATAGTCGACGGCCGCTATGTATCGGATAAACACGTGGCATCGTTTCTCGGTTTTGGACCGGTGGATAACCCTCGGTTATCTATTCTGGTAGTGGTGGATGAACCCCAAGGTGCCTACTATGGCGGTGTAATTGCGGCGCCGGTGGTCAAGCGGATTATGGAAGATGCCCTCAGATATTTGGCCATCCCACCAGTAGTATCAGACGAAAAGGAAAAAACCGAACCCAAAGTGGAAGTGCCACCAGTGGTGAATCTGCCGTTGACCGAAGCACGCAAGATACTGGAAGGCACAGGACTGTCTTATCGTGTAGAGGGCGAAGGTAGTGTGGTTATTGAGCAAACCCCGCCGCCTGGAACCATGGTGAAACCCGATACCAAAATAATCCTTGAGCGAGGGGAAACAAAACCGGCTCCTGGTCAGGTGACAGTGCCTAATGTAACAGGCCAAACCATGCGGCAGGTAGCTCAGACCTTGGCCGAGATGGGACTTACCCTAAAACCCATTGGTACAGGGTTGGCCGTAAGCCAGGATCCGCCCCCGAAGAGCCAGGTTCCCGCTGGTAGCTTAATAACAGTACAGTTTCAACCGCCAGCGGCTGGACCGGGGGAACCGGCCTCGCCGGAGCAATAATTTTGTATCTCATGCAGGAAATGATTGGTGCTTCCCCGAACTTAACAAC
>JAAYWY010000081.1 GCA_012516165.1 Bacillota bacterium | reverse complement strand
GGGAATCGTTGACAGTCTAAATAACGGGTGTTAAAATTAAATTGGTAAAATTGAATAACGCCGCTTCAAGTTCGCCCCAGGCGATAATTAGGAAGTCGGGTGCAAATCCCGCGCGGTCACGCCGCTGTGAAAGAGGAGCACGTTTCATTAGGCCACTGGACTCTCCCGGGAAGGCGAAACGTGTGATGACGCTTGAGCCAGAAGACTAGCTTGAAGTAGTGCACTATATCTACGAGCGATGGATGGTGCAAAGGTTCGTATACGAATACAGGTTAGTACATATGCGGGCCTTTGCCTCCAGACTGGGTTGCTCAGCTGGAGGTTTTTTGGTAGGCCGCAGGCGTGTGCCTTTATAAATTGGCGCTTTCTCATCGGGGAAGGCGCCTTATTTTTTGGCAACACGTTGTGAGCATAAATTAAGGGGGACCGATTATGAAACGAGCTTTTCAAGCTGTAGGATGGTTACTGGTTTTAGCCATTGTGTGGCCTCGGACGGCATTTGCTATGCACATTATGGAGGGTTTTTTGCCGCCTATGTGGTGTTTAGTGTGGGCTGCACCTACAGCGGCGATGGTGGTTTTTGGTCTTGGTGGTATCAACCGGCAGCTTAAGGACAATCCCAAGCTCAAGATGATGTTAGCGTTATCGGCAGCCTATGCTTTTGTGCTGTCAGCATTAAAAATCCCTTCTGTAACCGGGAGCTGTTCTCACCCCACTGGTATGGGGCTGGGTGCTATCCTTTTTGGACCAACCGCCATGGCGGTGGTGGGAATAATAGTTCTTTTGTTTCAGGCACTGCTTTTGGCCCACGGCGGCTTAACCACGCTGGGAGCCAATGGTTTTTCCATGGCGGTGGTAGGTCCAGTGGTATCCTATGGCCTTTATAAAATATTGGACAAGGCCAAGGCGTCCAAAGGAGTTGCGGTTTTTGTCTCTGCTTTTGCTGGTAGTTTGGCCACTTATGTGGTGACTTCTTTGCAGTTGGCGTTGGCTTTCCCGGCAGAAGTAGGAGGTGTGGCAGCATCGTTTGACAAATTCGCCGGAATTTTTGCTGTGACTCAGCTACCTTTATCGGCAGTGGAAGGGCTGCTGACAGTCTATGTTTTTAATTTCCTCATGGAGTACAACCGGCAGGAGCTAAGCGAGTTAAACCTGCTGGAGTTACCAATAAAGTCAGCGCAATAGTAAAGGAGGGTGCGGTGTGAAAAAGCAAAGCGGAATCTTAATCCTAATTCTGGCCATAGTACTGAGTTTTTTACCGCTGTTATTGAAAGTGGGCAGTGATTTTGAGGGGGCCGATGGTTTAGCTGAAGAAGCTATTTTAGAAATTGCCAGCGACTATGAACCTTGGGCCGAGCCTTTGTTTGAGCCGCCCAGCGGGGAGATCGAAAGTTTGCTGTTTGGCCTGCAAGCTGCTATCGGCGCTGGGTTTATCGGCTATTTTATGGCCTATTCTAAGTTTAGAAAAGAGAGGGTTCATGGAGCTTGACCGCTGGGCCTATATCAACAGGATGCGCCATGTTCATCCCGGAGAAAAAATACTCTTTACTATCGGCTTATTGATTATATGTTTAGCCAGCCCTTTTTATAGGATTTGCGGGAGTGTTTTTTTAGTGGCTCTGGGTACAGCTTGGCTGGGAGCGGGAATACCGCTCTTGGCTTGCTTGCGGGCATTGTTAGTACCGCTTCTGTTTTTATTGCCCAGTGTGGCTGCGGTGATGCTTTCCATTCCGCCGCTGCAGCCGGCGATTTGGAGTGTATGGGTGGGTCCGCTGGAAATTGGGATCAGCTCGGCCGATGTACAGCGGTCAGTTTTGTTAGCCAGCCGTGCTTTAGGGGCTGTAGGTGCCGTGTTCTTTTTAGTGTTAACGACGCCGATGGTGGATCTATTGCAACAGCTGCGCCGCTGGCACGTGCCGCCTCTTTTTATGGACCTTATGGAGCTGGTATACCGGTTCATTTTTGTCACTTTGGAGACTGGACAACGCATTATTGCCGCCCAGAGTTTGCGCTTAGGTTATTGCAACCTTAGCGTTGGGTTGCGGTCGCTGGGACAAGGACTAGCAGTACTCTTGGCTCGTTCTTTGCACCGGGCGGATCTAATCCACACCGCCTTAGAATGTCGGCTCTACAGCGGCACTCTACAGACCTTAGAGCAGGAATACAAGCGCAACCTGCCGCTGGAGATAGCCATGGCTGCTATTATTTTTGTCTTGGCTGGTTGGCTGGTGTATGGGGGCATTGCACACTAGCTGTTAGCGTTTCTGATGCAAGAATGACCCTGACTCCAAAAGACCCAGTACGCCTGTTGCACAAGCGAAGATGGTTGCATGGGCATCCTCAAAGCGTAGCTTAGCCCTCATTCCCAAGAGCGCAGACGAGCGAGGATAGGGCGGAGCGGTTGTCTGAGCGCAGCGAGTTGCCCGGAGCCCCCGAGCGAGTCAAGCTCGGTCGTTCTAAGGGGCGCTGCGGAGCGTGAGGATGCCCTGCAACCCAGTGCCCTGTTCATGCACGAATAAGTCTGATTGCAAGGCAATCCATAACGAGCAGCTTTGACCTCATTAAAAAGGATGAAACAAGTGAGGATACAAATGGACTTAACATGTTTTCCAGTGAGCTTTTTGAGAGCAAGCAGGGAAACTTTTTAGCTGTCCAGTAACGTGCCAAAGAACACCCTGGCAGCAATAGAAAGACCGAAGTCCTCCTGCGATAGTACTTTTAGTGCGGGGATCATTTGCCCGGAGGTCTAGTATGAGTATTAATATTGACTTACAAAACGTATCCTATCGCTACCCGGACGG
>JAAYWY010000080.1 GCA_012516165.1 Bacillota bacterium | reverse complement strand
TTTGAGATAACAGTAGAAGGAAAAGGTGGACATGGTTCAGCTCCACACCAAGGAGTAGACGCTGTAGTAGTGGCTTCGGCTATCGTCATGAACTTGCAGTCTATTGTTAGTCGGGAACTTAATCCGCTAGATCCAGTGGTTGTGCACGTGGGCAAAGTAGTGTCTGGCGATCGGTTCAACATTATCGCTAGCCGGGCATTTATGGAAGGTGCCAACCGCACATTTAACCCCGAGATCAGAAAACAGCTGCCTGAAATCATGAAACGGATTATTGACAATACAGCAGCTGCTTTCCGGGCCACGGCTAAGCTGGAGTACAATTGGGGTTGCCCGCCGACCATCAACGATGATAATATAGCGGAAATAGCGCAAGGTGCAGTAAAGAAACTTTACGGCGAAGAGGGCTTAATTAGCATGCCGCAACTTACCGGCAGCGAAGATTTCCCCTTCTATACCGAAAAAGCGCCAGGTGCCTTTGCTTTCCTCGGTGTAGCCAATCCCGAAAAGGGCATTAGCTGGCCACAGCACCATGCTTGTTTTGATGTAGATGAAGATGCCTTACAGGTTGGTGCGGCTGTTTATGCACAGTTTGCTTTAGATTATCTGGCTACAAAATAGAATTTGTTATTGATAAACCGGGCGAACTATTAAAAACGGTTGTTTACATTTAGAACGATAGGGAGGAGTTAATGTGCAATGGACACCGCTAATGGCACTAACAGTTGTGTTAGTTATTTTTGCTATCGGTGATATTATAGCGGTCAAAACAAAGGCGATCCTTTCCATGCTTTTTGTTAGCTCGGTAATATTGGTGTTGGGTTTCTGGTCCGGGCTTCCCAAGGATTTGCTCTCACAATCCCAGCTCCTTGGTATTGGATCGGTTACAATTGGACTTCTTATTGTGCACATGGGCACCTTAATGAAGCTGAAGGATTTAGTTCAGCAGTGGAAAACGGTAATTATTGCTGCCGGAGCAGTGGCAGGTATCGGTATTTTTGTTCTTCTTTTAGGTAGCCCGCTTTTTGGACGTGAGGTAGCCGTAGTGGCTGCCCCACCCATCTCCGGTGGCGTGGTGGCAGCTCTCATGATGTCTGAGGCTGCAAAAGCAAAGGGAATGGAACATCTGGCGGTATTTGCCACCATGCTTCTTGTGTTCCAAGGTTTTATAGGGTATCCCTTAAGTTCTATCTTTCTTACTAAAGAGGCTAAGCGGATACTAGCCTCGCCGGAATTAGTTAAAGAGGCCCTAGACCAAAATAATAACAATGGTGAGACCAAAGAAGATAAAGGCGCGTTTGGTTTTCGGTTTCCGCCGCTGCCAAAGGAATATTCTACCGATTTTGTATTATTAGGTAAGCTGGCTCTTGCGGCCTATATTAGTACCTTAATTGCTGGACTTTTTAACAATGTCATTCATCCCTTGGTTATAAGCTTAGTGGTAGGTATTATCTGCCGCGAAGTGGGGCTGCTAGAAGATAATATATTTGTTAAAGCTAATGGTTCAGGACTTGCCATGGCTGGCCTTTGTGCGGTGATCTTTGCCAACTTGTCTTCAGCTACTCCAGCAATGGTTATGGAACTATTGGCTCCTTTGGTTGGCTGCTTATGTTTAGGAACTGTGGGTATTGCTATTGCTACATTTGTTTTAGGTAGGGTTTTGGGCTATTCCACCTATATGGCTATCCCCATTGGCTTAAGTGCTCTTTACGGTTTTCCTGGAACCTTTATTCTGTCACATGAAGCAGCACAAGCCGTGGGAAAGACCGAGGAAGAAAGACAAATTATCCTGCATCATATTTTACCCAAGATGTTGGTGGCCGGATTTATCACCGTAACCATAAGCTCAGTTGTTTTAGCTGGTATTTTCGTAAAACTAGTATAAAGAAGTCGTATTGAAAAGGTTCTATCAGTAGATTGCGGCCATTATTGCTATAATTATTACAATAAAACCTAAGATATTACGGTAAGTAGTAGCAGGAAGCCTGTTTTCCCTAAAGAGGGCACTTGCAGTTTGGAAGTGCCCTCTTTGTCTAAAGTCTCAAATCTTAATCAATAACAAATAAACTTATACATAAAATAACAAATGTTTTTCTGCGGTGGAAGGGAATGCCACTATTATTGTCGAATATTACCGCGATCGCGATCAAGAAAAAACCAAAAGTTGCCACTCCAGTCCATATTCAGTATGTGCAAAGTATTTAAGACAATAGGAGGTAGGGACTGCGCAGTTTTGATGCAGGTGGTTTTTGTTTATAGTTGTGTGTTTTTTTAGTTTAATGTAAAGCCCTAAAACCAAGGTTGGTGTTTGAAAAACTAATGATGCTAGCATCATTGAACTATTTGGTTTGGGCCTTACTTGATTTCAATAACAATAAGGAGCCTGCTAATAATTTTATTTTGAAAATTAGGAGGGGTTAATAAGTGTCCACTAAAACAACAATAAAAATAGTGGCTTTGTTGCTTATACTTTCATTGGCTCTAGTGGGGTGCGGTGGTGGAGAAAATAAAGGTGCTTCTGGAGACAACGGCAAATTATACAAGATAAATATTGCTACAGCTACCACTGGTGGCGTTTATTATCCTATGGGCAACGCTTTAGCTCAGATTTGGAGCAAGAATGTGGAAGGTGTAAAAGCTGCTGCCCAGTCTACAGCTGGTACACCGCAAAATATCGACTTACTGAAAGAGAAAGAAGCAGAAATTGCTTTTGCCCAAAATGGTATTTCTTATTATGCTTATACTGGTACTGGAACTTACGAAGGCAAAGCGGTTCCTTCTATTAGGGGAATGTTATCTCTTTATCCTAATGTTATGCATATGGTAGTTCGCAAAGGAGCAGGTATCAAATCAGTGGCAGATCTAAAAGGTAAAAAGTTTGTGCCAGGCCAGGTGGCTAGTGCTACTGAAGTTAACGGCCGTGAAATCCTTAGTGTATACGGTCTTAACTATCAGAAAGACAAAGGAGAAACTAACGTTAACGCTGATTATGTTGGCTATAACGAAGCGGCCGACCTGTTGAAAGACGGCCACACTGATGCAGTGTTACTCGCTGGTGGTATTCCCACATCTGCCGTAATGGATATTTTGGCAACAGGTGCTGGCGAACTTATCTCTCTCGAACCAGAGAAGATCGAAGAGATTACCACCAAATTTCCTTGGTATTTTGAAATAACTATTCCAGCAGGAACCTATCCTAATCAGGATAAAGAAATCAAAACTGTCTCGGTATCTAATATTCTCATTACCCGTGAAGACTTACCGGAAGATTTGATTTACAAACTCTGTAAAGCTGTTTATGATTATCATGATGACTTGGTGGCCGGTCACCAAGCTGCTACAGCTACAACATTAGATCATGCCCTGGATGGAATGATTATTCCGCTGCATCCGGGGGCAATAAAGTACTTTAAAGAGCAGGGCATTGAAGTAAAATAGTGGTATTGCGAAACGTAGGGCACCTGCACTGAAAGGTGTGGGTGCTATGTTTTCCAATCCGATTTTTAGGAGGCTAGTTTCGTGCTAGAAGATAAAACTACACATGCATCAGTTGTCCCGCAGCCGGATGCGGAGAAGGTTCTAGAACAGTTTGATACGGAGTCCCGTTTCCGCAAATATACAGGATTCTGGGCAAAAGTAGTATCGGTTTTGGCTATTGCTATGTCTTTGTTCCATCTTTATACCGCTGGTTTTGGTTCTCTTATGGCTATGAAGCAGCGGGGTATTCACCTGGCTTTTTTACTGGGCCTTTCTTTCCTCCTTTACCCAGGATCAAAAAAATCTCCGCGCAATAAACCCACTTTTATAGACTTGTTATGGTTCGTTGCTGGAGTAGGGTCCAGTCTTTATATAGTATTCTTTTTTGATGCCTTTAATATTAGAGGGGCTGCTAACATCTGGGATTACACCTTTGGTGTAATTACCATCCTATCCGTCTTAGAAGCAACCAGACGCACTAACGGTAAGGAACTCGTAATCTTATCTTTGGTTTTTTGGCTCTACGGGCTCTTTGGCGACATGATACCTGGTCTCTTAGGTCATACAGGCTTTTCTTTCAAACGTATTGTTTATCACATTTATCTATCTTCTGAAGGTATTTTTGGCGTAGCTTTGGGTGTGTCTGCTACCTATATTTTTCTTTTTACATTGTTTGGCGCTTTTCTTGGTGAAACCGGTATGGCCCAATTCATCAACGACTTTTCCATGGCTTTAGCTGGACAGTCTCCTGGGGGACCGGGTAAGGTAGCTGTCTTTGCTGCTGGCCTTATGGGTACTATCAATGGGAGTGCTGTAGCTAATGTGGCTACCGTAGGTTCTTTTACCATTCCCCTTATGGTAAAAATGGGTTATACGCCAGTCTTTTCGGCAGCATGTACCGCCGTTGCTTCCACTGGTGGTATGATTATGCCACCGGTTATGGGTGCGGCAGCCTTTGTTATGGCCGAGTTTCTTGGTATTAGTTACACCAAGATTATGATAGCTGCCATTTTGCCAGCAGTGTTGTACTATGTAGCCGTGTATGTCATGGTCCATATTGAAGCAATTAAGCTGGGACTTACAGGTTTACCGAAAGACAAACTGCCTGACATGCGCTATGTTTTGAGAACCCGCGGACACCTTATTATTCCTCTCATCGTTATTGTTTATTTGCTATTATCAGGGCGTACGCCGCTTTATGCTGCTTTTTACGGTATTATTAGCACTATTGCTTGCAGCTGGTTGCGCAAAGAGACCCGTCTTAGCATCAAGGGCTTCCTCAAAGCTTTGGAAAGCGGTGCGCGCAGTTCGATAAGCGTTGGTATGGCTTGTGCGGTAGTAGGTAATATCATCGGTATTACCAGTCTCACGGGCTTAGGCTTAGTAGTAGGAGATAACATTATTTCCTTGGCTAAAGGCAATGTTTTCTTAACACTGCTTTTGACTATGGCAGTAAGCATTATTCTTGGTATGGGTCTTCCTACTACGGCCTGCTATATTATTTCGGCTACTATAGCTGCCCCAGCTCTTACTAAAATTGGTGTTGATCCTTTCCCGGCGCATCTATTTTGTTTTTACTTTGCTTGCTTGTCTAACTTAACGCCACCGGTAGCTCTTGCAGCCTACACCGGTGCTGGTATTGCTGGAGCTAATCCTGCTAAAGTGGGTTGGACAGCCTTCCGGATGTCTTTGGCCGGATTTATTATCCCCTTTATCTTTGTCTACTCACCAGCTCTAATGCTGCATGGTACATCTGTACCTAATATTATTATAGCTGTTATCACCAGTATTATCGGTGTAATTTCTTTGGCAGCAGCTACCCAAAACTATCTACTTCAGGCTTTGAATATCATCCAAAGAGTGATGCTCTTTGCTGCCGCGCTGACTTTGATTATCCCTGGATTGCTGACCGATTTAATAGGGCTCGGACTCCTTGCGGGAGTATATTTTTGGCAAAAGTCTAGTATGAAGACAGTTTCCGCTGCCAAGGCTTGAGCTAACTTTAATATAACATTTTACCTTTTAGGATAAAAACACCGTTTTAGCATAGGACGGCAGTTTACTAGCTTAACAAATGCTTAAATAGCAGAGGTTGAGCATGTGAGGCCTTGGGTTTCCTGACGAACGGTGCCCAAGGCCTTCCTGTCGATTTGCGGTAATGGGGACACGAAGAAGGGAAATATAGATCGTTGACGAATTCTGTGGTAACACAGTGGTAACACAAAGGAGGTTCTATAATATATGGCAGAAGTAATTCGCCCCCGAATTCTGGTATCGGAGCCCATTGATCCAGCAGGAATCGAGCAGTTTAAAACGTTTGCTGAGGTTACGTTGGCTTTCGACGCCGATCGTGATCAGTTGATTAGTATATTACCAGAGTTTGATGCTTTAGTGGTAAGAGTTAAACATAAGATCGATCAAGAAGTAATTGATGCTGGTAAGAAGCTAAAGGTTATTGCTATGAATGGGATTGGGCTTAATCATATCGACGTTTCGTATGCTCGCTCCAAAGACATTGCAGTGATAAATGTTCCGGACGCGTCTAATGATTCTGTGGCCGAGCTTACCATTGGCCTAATGCTAAACCTGGCTAGAAGAATTACCCCTGCTTTCGCCTCTGTTCGCCATGGAGAGTGGAATAAACATGCGTTTATTGGCTATGAATTAACAGGTAAGACCTTAGGCATTGTTGCTTTAGGGAAAATAGGTTCGCGAGTAGCCCACATAGCGCAGGCTATAGGGATGAAGGTAATAGCATTTGATCCTTTTCTTACCCCGGAAGCAGCTGCTGCTCAGAATGTGATACTAGTAGAACTGCCGGAGCTTTTGGAGCAAGCCGATGTGATAAGCATTCATGCTCCGCTAACTAAGGATACGTACCACATGCTTGGCAAAGATGAGATAGCCAAAATGAAGCCAGGAACTTTTATTGTTAATGCTGGTCGCGGCGGCATTATAGACGAGGAGGCTTTGTATGAAGCACTTAAATCCGGTCATCTCGGCGGGTTTGCTGCTGACGTAATGCAAAACGAGCCGCCGGGGAAGGATAAACTCTTTGATTTGCCAAACGTCCTTGTTACACCGCACATTGGTGCTTCCACCCATGAAGCCCAGCAAAGGATAGGATTGCGTCTAGCTGAACGGATCAAGGAACTGCTTAATGTTTGACGATTTTGATGATTTATTTATAAACAGAATGGCAGGAGGGCGGTTGTTGTGAAAACTGTGTTTGGCTATCAGTTAGAAGAGTTTTCGCGGAAGGTTTTTGTGGCTTTAGGCATTCCGGAAGAGGATGCTAAAGTTAGTGCTCATATTCTTGCCCAAGCGGACCTCAGAGGGATTGATTCCCACGGAGTGGCGCGCCTGGCGATTTATGCGAAACGGTTGAAATTAGGTTTGATCAACAAGTACCCGAACATTAAGATAGTGCACGAGAAAGCTGGCGGGGCCATTGTTGACGGCGATAATGGCTTGGGTCAAGTAGTTGCCCATAAGGCTATGACACTTTGCCTAAATAAAGCCAAAGAAAACGGTGTGGCTGCTGTAGGGGTTAGAAATTCTAACCACTTTGGTATTGGTGCTTACTATGCTATGATGGCATTGGAAGAGGATATGATTGGTATTGTAGCTACCAACACTTCACCATTAATGGCGCCCTTTGGCGGCAAGGATCCGCTTTTGGGAACTAACCCCATAGCTATGGCTGTACCAGCCGGCGAGCAGTATCCGGTAGTTTTGGATATGGCTACCAGTTTGGTACCCAGGGGTAAGATAGAGATCTATGCCCGAAAGGGAGAAAAGCTCCCCTTAGGCTGGGCCATTGATGCCGACGGTCGTCCCACCCAGGATCCGGCGGAAGCCCTTAAAGGAACACTGTTACCAATGGGTGGGCCCAAAGGGTATGGCTTATCAATGATGGTAGATCTTTTTGCTGGTGTGCTTTCTGGAGCAGCTGTTGGTGGCAATATTGGTTCCCTTTTTGGTAACATGGATCGTCCCCAGAATGTGGGACACTTTATGATGGCTATAGATGTAGGCAGTTTCCGGCCAATAGATGAGTTCAAGGCTGCTATGGATGAGTATATTTGTACTGTCAAACAGTCAACACCGGCCGAGGGTGTGAAAGAAATCTTCTTACCGGGCGAAATTGAGTTTATTAAGACTAAGGAACGAATAGAACAAGGTGTGTCTCTGAACCCAGTGGTAGTTGAGAACTTGCTGACTTTGGCCCGAGAACTTGGTTTAGTGGGACCCAACGCTACTGCCGATGATCTGTTTGATTAAGTAAAATAATCAAAGACTGGATAGTATATAAAACAGTACGTAAATGACATTAGTTTCATGTATAAAGCGGCTTCGCTTAGCGAAGCCGCTTTTACTATGATGGAACCTTTTTCTTAGAGCCTACTTTTTTGTTTCCATAAAGGAAGAAGCCATTTTATAAAGGAAGCTGATGTTGTCTTCTTTTTTGTGGGGGTGTGCCGTAAGAAGTACGTATATGGATACTATTAATGTTTCTGCCAGTCGGTTATTTATGTTAACGTCATTGTTCTTTCGTATCAAACTGAAGATGTCGGCTAAAGTTGATACTATGGTGGTGTTAATGTTAATAATATCAGGGTCTTTTAGCAGTTCTTCGTAGGCAGAGGGGAAGAATATCTTTCCCAAGCCTGTTCTTTGTTCCATATCAGAATACAAGACTTCAATAGTCTGCTGCAAAATGGCAGCGGGATCATCAGTCTGCAGGTAAATATCTTCTAGTTTGCGAAAAGTATCGTTCCAACTTTTTTCTAAAACGCTAATGAAGAGTTTTTTCTTAGTGGGGAAATAATTGTAAATAGTACCTACAGCGATACCGGTCTTATTAGAAATCATTTTCATGTCTGCCGAATGGTAACCGTGTTGTCCAAATAGCTCGGTAGCCGACTGGAGGATTTGTTTTTCTGCATCTTTGATTATTTTTGGCATAAAATTGACCTCCTAAGCCCTAACCTTGGCAA
>JAAYWY010000079.1 GCA_012516165.1 Bacillota bacterium | reverse complement strand
TGATTACGCAAGCCCGATACGGCTGCATACATGGAACGCATCATGACACTTTCCTCCTTTGTGCCGATGCGCTGTTTCGGTCAGTCCACAGCGCGGGGCCTTCCGGAAAGGTCCGGCCCTATGCAATCACGGCACTATCAATATTAGTGAACACTCGCTCTTTCATACTGGACCCATCCACAGCAGTAACTACCGTGCGGTTGGGAACATTTATTACCAACGCCATATCTCCTACTAACACCAGCGAATCACGTCCTCCCTTTTCGGCTACTTTATCTACCGCTTTAAGCACCCGTCCCCAAGTCTCGGCAGTCAAAGGGATCTGACGCTGAGATAAACGTTCACGAGCATGGTGCGACAACTGCAGTCCCTGGGCTTCAGCCAAGTAAGCAGCAAATTTTTTTCCTTCTGCCTTTGCTGCTGGTTGAGATAATTGCTTGTCCGAAGCGGCGGGGCGAATAGTAGGTGTTACGATCGGCGGTGGTAAAAACACTTTATTGGTCGTCATGTTGTTCATCCTCAACAACTATAGTTTCCTCTGGGACCACCTTCAGTTCGCGGATATATCCTAAATCGTAAGCCTGGTCACCAACAATAATTTGTGGCCTTCCTTCGTACCAACGGATTCCACTTACTATCCCAGTAACCTCTTGCTCTTCTGTTTTTACTGTTACTTGTTTTCCCAACATATTCACGGCATCTTGGTTTGTACTTTGCCAGAGCAAAGCTTGTCCCAGATCAGCAATAGCTGCTACTGTGCTTGACAGATTATTAACTCCTTCTAAAGTACTAAACTGAGCTAACTGAGCAATAAATTCTTGTTCTTTTACCGGTTCTAGTGGATCTTGTAGTCTAAGTTGCGTAACTAAAAGTCTTAAAAAGTCATCTTTGCCTAGTTCTGAAGCAGGGTATGCAACACTGGTATTATCTTGATTATACATCCCTAAAGTATTAACCTGCATCTTCGTCACCTCCTATACCAATAGATCAAGAGCACTTTGCACCGGCCTACGGCCATTAGCTTCACCTTTGGCTACAGAAGAAATGGTGTGTACAGCGGGAAAAACCCTGGGTTGACTGGGTAATTTATCATCTTGTCGGCCTGCAAACTGGTTGGATCCTGTACCTCCTTGGCCAATGAAAACACTAAAGTCTTCCACTCGGATTCCTTGCTCCACTAGAGTATTTTTAAGTTCAGTCATGTTGGCCTGTAGTGCTCCCCGGGCAGCATCATTTTCTACTTCAAAGCGGGCACTAACAGCGCCAGCTCGATAAAGTAGTGTAAGGTGAACTCGACCCAGATTAGGAGGATCCAATTTGAGCATTACTTCCTGTTGGCCACTGCCCTTTTGTCGGCTAGCCTGTTCTAATACCTGCCCAAACAAACGCGCCGCTTCGCGTACGGAAAGATGAGGTTCTTCATAATTGATATCTTCTCTGGTTACCAATTGGGTACCGGTTGAAGACGGTGCTGCCAATATAGTATCCGGCGTATTAGCAGTTGCTTTAGTTTTGCTAGTTAGTGGCTCCTGGCTGAGTCCTAACTGTAACCGATTTTCTTCCGGTGTAATCTGTTGTTCTTTAGATTTAATCAGCGCCGATGTTAACTGAGTTAATTCCGATTCTGTTTCTTTTTTAACAAACGTTTGTTTATCAGAATCTTCTTTGCTAACAGTTGGTACCACGTTTTCCCCGGTTATCTCCTGAGACACTATAGTTTCGTCCTGACATACCAGCTCTGGTTCAAGATCGCCATTTTTCGTTTCACCTTCAATTGTAGTTGCTGCTATCAGCCTAGGTGCTATCTCTTCGGCCGACACTACATTGGTGACTTCTGCTGGACTGAGAAATAACTGTTCTTCTGTTGTTTCTGCTGCTAACGACACAGCTTGTTCCTCACAGCTACTTTTGATATCGGTCAACAGCAAGCCCCAATTACCACCTGCTGGACTAACATCTGGTAGCGCCAACGCTGCTTTTGATCCATCAGATCTGACATCTGGTAAAACGGGCAAAGCCTGTAAACCCGTTCCAGTTAACATGCCGGCCAAAAGAGCAGCAAAAGCATTAATGTCTGCATCTAACCCTGTTTGATCCTTGTTTTTACTGACATTAGATACTAGTTGAGGCATAGCTAGAGCAGCACCACCAACGGCTTCTGGCATATTATCACCTCCTTTCGATAAATAAACATTACCCACCTTTAACCCAAGCCCGGGTAATCTCAGATGCTTTTTGACTGTCAAGAGCCGCTAAAATAGCCGCTGCTTGATCCTTCTTTAGATTACTTAAGATATCTAGGACTTCATCGTTAGAAAGCTTTCCTAAAATAGCAGCTGCTGCTTTTGGATCCATACTATCGTATATTGAAACCATAGCCTTGATGTTGTCTTGTTTTGCCGTCAGCTCATTTAACTGGTTCCTAAGGCTTGCTACTTCTTCTTGTAAAGTGGAAATTTCTGTTTCCCGATCCTTTAACCGACCAGACAACTGGGCCAAATCAGCCTCTAATTCCATCTTTTCTTGCTGCAAGCGCGTCAGCTCTGTTTCCTCCGATTCCTCTGAAGGTACCTTAACCCACGGTAGGCTAAGTAAAAAGGAAGGAGTATTAATAATCCCTAGAAAGCTGAGCAGTAGGAATACTAATCCTGCAACAAACACCATGGCTAAGGCTATGCCTAATCCCGATACCCACCGCCGACGTTTTGGGGCATCAGGTATTGTTGCCACTTTGGCCACCTTGGCACCCCCTCTGGCCTGTAAGGTGGAAGATAGAAGCAATTTCATCTAGTTCTTTCTGCTCAGTACGATTTATGTCCTGCCAAAATTCCACCTGTTTTTTCTCCTTTAGTCTGGTTAATACTTGACGCTGAGAACGGCGCTGAACAAATTCCGCTTGAGCCGTCTCCCACGCTGCTTGAGCTACTTGAACCTTAGCCTGCTGGCGCTTATAGTCACTATTGGCCATATCGGTTAATAAGAAATTACTTGCTAGTTGCTGAACTTTTTTCTCGCCGGGCGCAGTTAGTTCGGTCCAAGCATTATATAAGTATGCCGCTTTCTTTTCTAGTAGCTGTTCTTCTCGCTCACGGGCCACTACGGCCGCAGCTAATTTTAACTTAGCCTGATCTTCCCAGATAGTTTTTACTTTTAGTACTCGCGCCAAGCGAAAACAAAATTTCACCTAACTATTCTCCTTTTCCTTCTTGTAAGGCCTGGGCTAAGAGACGCCGGGTTTCCGCCAAAGAAAAATTGGTGTCGACTTCTTGCTTAAGAAAAAGCTGCAGCGGTCCAATAAGGGAACGGGCACGGTCGATAGCTGGATTACTACCAGCAACGTAAGCTCCCACATTAATAAGATCCTCTGCTTCCTGGTACACTGCTAGTACCTCTCGTGCCTTGTTAGCTAATAGGAGTTGTTCTTCTGAAACCACATCCGGCATCACACGGCTTACACTTTGCAATACATCCACTGCAGGATAGTGATTTAAGCCCGCTAAACGCCTGGTTAGTACGATATGTCCGTCTAAAATACTGCGAGCGGCATCAGCAATAGGATCCATGAGATCATCACCGTCTACCAGCACCGTAAACAAGCCGGTTATGGTTCCTCGCTCAGAAGCACCAGCGCGTTCTAATAGTTGGGGTAAAAGAGCAAAACACAGAGGGTGTATAACCTTTGGTAGTTGGTGGCTCGCCTGTAGCCAAACCTATTTCCCGCTGAGCCATAGCAAACCGAGTTACCGAATCCATAAGAAACAGTACATTCAATCCTTGATCGCGGAAATATTCGGCAATGCTCATAGCCACAAAAGCACCCTTAACTCTAATTAGTGGCGGTTGGTCAGAGGTAGCCACTACCACCACTGACCGGGCTAAACCATCGCTCCCTAAAGACTTTTCTAAGAACTCTCTTACCTCGCGACCACGCTCCCCGATTAGTGCCACCACATTAATATCAGCAGCGGTATTCTTAGCGATCATCCCCAAAAGAGTACTTTTACCTACTCCACTGCCAGCAAAAATTCCTAGTCGCTGACCTACACCACAAGTAAGAAGACCATCCAGCACCTTTACCCCCAACGCCAGTGGTTTTCTAATACGCTTACGGCGTAGCGGATGGGGTGCCTTAGCATTCAAGGGATACATGGCACCACCGGTAAGAGGTGCCCCTCCATCTATCGGACGCCCTAAACCGTCTAGTACCCGCCCCTTAAGTTCTGGACCCACTGGTACCATAATAGGTTTACCTGTGGCTATTACTTTTGTTCCTGGAGCAATCCCTGCCACATCACCAATAGGCATAAGCAATAAATTATGATCGCGAAAACCCACCACCTCAGCATAAGCATACCCTTGGCTGGCCGAGGACAACAAGCAAAGCTCTCCCACTTCAGCTGGTGGCCCTTTTGATTCTAAAGTAAATCCCACCAACCGCGATACTTGACCACAAGCTCGAAGAGGGTCTACTGTCGCCAGGAGTTCTTTATAATGAGTCAGGTCCAGTTTGGGGTATGACATTGATATCTTCTCCTAACAAATGCTGTCGGCAAACTTCAAGCTGCGGCTGCAAGCGCGCATCTACAGTACCAGCCTCTGACGATAGTACAAACTCACCTGGAGGTATATGGCTGCTTTCAACAACCTCATACGGCCGATCACCCATAGCCTCTTGCACCAAAGCATCAGCATCTCGCCAAGCAGCGGCCATACCCGGTGCCACTTCTACTGTAACCTTTTTCCCTTCTGGTAACTTGTCTACGCCTGCCTTTAACAATTCGGTTACCATTTGGGGTGAACGGGCTACTTCCCTCCGCAGTATTCGTTCAGCCACCGCAAAAGCCAGCTCCAACGCCTGCGGTTTTACTTCGGCTAACATAGCTGCTCGTTCGTTTTCGGCCTCTATTACTAGCGCTTTGGCCTCTTCTTTTAGTTGCTCTGCCTCGGCTTGACCAGTTTTATAGCCTGCTTCATAGCCAATACGATAACCCTCTTCTTTGGCCTGGTCCTTGATCCGAGCAACTTCTTCCTGGGCTTGGTCGATTATGCTCAGCGCTCGCTGGCGAGCAGCTTGTTCTAAAGCTGAGGCTTTAAGCTTGGCTGCCGCCACAATATTTTTTTCCACTACAGCAGCTAATCTTTCTTGGCAATATTGACAGCGCTGCTCATCGCTTACCTGAGCTTTTGTATCGGCTAACCCTGGCACTGTTGCCATTATATCAGATGCTGCCACCACGGTTGAATGTGGGCTGATGGAGGGCTTTTTCCATACATTAGACAATGAGTTCATCCTCCTTGCCCCGAGCAATCACTATCTCACCGCTTTCTTCTAGCCTACGGACAATGTTAACAATTTTCTGCTGAGCATCCTCTACATCTCGTAACCGTACCGGACCTAAATAACTCATTTCTTCTTGTAACGTCTCCACTGCTCGTTTGGACATGCTTTTAAATATCTTGCGTTGCACTTCTTCGCTTGCTACCTTAAGTGCCAATGGCAAATCCTTATTTAAATCTACTTCGCGAAGTACCCTCATAACTGCTCGATCATCCAACTGCACAATATCTTCAAAGGTAAATAAGCGGCGTTTGATCTCTTCGGCCAAATCTGGCTCCTGCTCCGTTAGAGCCTCTAAAATGGTCTTTTCAGTACCCCGATCAACCGCATTTAGCACACCAACAATGGCTTCAATACCACCTGCTTGAGCATATTCTTGGCTTGCTGTAGCTGCCAGTTTTCGCTCTAACACTTGTTCCACCTGATGAATTACATCCGGTGAAGCGCTATCCATAAGGGCCATCCGCTTAGCCACTTCAATTTGCTTTTCCGGTGGCAATGAAGAAATAATCTGGGCTGCTTGTTCAGGTTGCAAATAAGCTGTTACTAAAGCAATAGTTTGCGGGTGCTCATTTTGGATAAAATTGAGAAGCTGATTAGCATCCGTTTTCCGGGCAAAATCAAACGGACGAACTTGTAAAGACGCTGTTAAACGATTGATAATGTCAAGGGCCCGCTGGGTACCTAGTGCTCGTTCCAACATCTCGTGAGCATATTCGATACCCCCCTGAGCAATATATTCTTTAGCTAAATAAATCTGATGAAACTCTTTAAAAACACTATCAGCCACCTCCGGCTCTACCCGTCGAAGGCTAGCAATTTCCAAAGTAAGTTCTTCTATTTGGTCTTCTCGTAAATGTTTTAGTACCTGGCTAGAAAGCTCTGGTCCCAAAGAAATTAAAAGTACTGCTGCTTTTTTTGTACCGCTTAAACCTTGGCGCACCCAATCACCGCCTTGTTACTCATTCATCCATGTGGCCAAAAGTTGAGCTAACTCCTCCGGTCGCTGCCTGGCCAAGCGTTCCACGTCTTTGCGTATGCGCTCGCGCTCGAGGGCTTCCGGATCTTCTTCTGCAGCAGCAGCTTCGCGAACCGCCACCTCTTCTCTGAGCAATTCAGTCCCAGCCAAAATCCGTTGCCGACGGCTTCGTAGTACCAGTACTGTGATCAACGCCACAACTGCTGCCAGCAGCACATAGATCAACTGACGTGGCATCCTCCTGGGCAATACAGCTGCTGGTTCAGGGGTTAGCCCACTAAACGGCAATGAAACTACGCTAATTTGATCTTGTCGGTCTTCCGGGCGAAGACCGACAGCGTGGATCACTGCTGTTTTGATGGCATCCAATTCTTGCTGGGTAAACCCACCTTCGCGATTGGCATTAACCAAAACTGACACTGACAAATGGCGTACACTTCCCGGAGCAACTACCAAGTGTTCCCTGGTTTGGCTAACCTCGTAATTTTTCGTCGTTTCTACTTCCTCATAGTGTCCCTGATTGCCATCGGGTGTTTGGTATGTAGGTGGCACATTGGTAGATGTTCCTGCCGGTTCAGCCGCCGAAGCGGCTCCGTCAAATGTTTTTTTTAGTTCTTGTATGCTGCGCAAAATGCCTTCCTCATCTACTACCGGTTGAAAAAACTCACTAGTAACTTCACGCTGATCAAAATTAAGCTCGGCCTTAACCCTTGTTACCACCATCTGGGGACCTAGCACCTGTTCCAGCATAGTTTGAACATTACGCTCAACTTCCTTCTCCACTGACCGCTGCAACTGTAGCTGAGAAGTAGATAGCCCCGTGAGAGATATATCAGGATCTATTAAATCAGACAGCACCTGACCGCTGGTATCAACCACGGTAATGTTGTCCGGTGTGAGACCTTCTACACTATGCGACACCAAGTGGACAATAGCACGTACTTGACCAGCATCTAGTTGCCCAACAGTCTCTAACACCACCGAAGCGGTTGGAGGGCGTGAATCTTTAGCAAATAGTCGTTCTTCCGGCAAGGCAAGCTCTACCTGGGCCGACCGCACACCTTCTAGCTGACTGATAGTCCGTGATAACTCTCCTCTGAGAGCCCGCATGTACTCTATACGACGTTCAAAATCGGTTACGCCAAGTTTAGTTCGGTCGAAGATTTCAAATCCCACGGTGCTCCCTTTAGGTAACCCTTCCATGGCTAGCTGGTTGCGGAGTTCGTAAACCTCCGTACTGGGTACCAAAATACTCTTGCCATCGTCCCCTAAGCGATAATTAATTTTCATATCCTGCAGTCGCTGACTAATCTGTCCGGCATCGGCAGGCGTGAGGTTAGCAAAAAGTGTTTCGTACCTGGGTCGTGTAAAAAGTACCACTCCCACCACTAGGGAGATTCCCAGTACTACACCTATCAGCAAGCGTAGTTTTAATCCTTGATTGGCACCCTGCCAAAAATTCTTTAGTTGGGTACCTATCTCCCGTATTTGTAATTTCATGCCTGCCACCTCGCACTATTAAACCTGCATGCGCATGATTTCTTGGTACGTCTCCACTACTTTGTTGCGCACTGTTTGGGTAAGTTCCAAGGCCAACTCTGCCTTTTGTACGGCTAGCATTATCTCATGTAGTTCAATATCACCACCAGCCACTAAAATTCTTGTTTTTCCTTGGGCATCCAGCTGCAGTCTATTAACTTCTTCCAAGGCCGATGCCAATACATTTTGAAAGCCATGGACTTTGGTCGTGGTATTAGGCTCTGTTACTACAGATGAAAGCGGCGGCAGTAATCCTACCTGATTTATCATTACTATCTCCTTCCTAATTCTAATGCTTTAAGAGCCATGCTTTTGCTGGCATTAAAAGCAGCGGCATTAGCTTCATAAGAACGGCTGGCCGAAATCATATCCACCATTTCGGTCACCACGTTCACATTAGGATACAAAACATAACCTTCTTCGTCTGCATCAGGGTGTCCTGGTAGATATCGGCGCTGAAATGGCGAAGGATCTTCGTCAATTCTAGTTACACGCACGCCCTGTCCTGGTGACCATTTGCCTAACGCCTTAGTCATATAATAATTAAAAGAACCATCTTGGCGGGCAGCAAATACAGCTAATTGGCGGCGGTAAGGTCCTCCCGTCTGGGTACGCGTACTTTCAGCATTGGCTAGATTATTAGCAATTATATCCAGTCGTAAGCGCTGAGCACTAAGACCGGAAGCTGAGATATTAAAACTAGCAAACATTACTATCGTCTCCCTTCGCTAATCACCAGCCGCAGGTTGCGAAAATACTCTCCTGCCTGGTCAATCAGAGCATTGTAATATAAAAAATTTCGCGTTAGCTCGGTGGTTTCCAACTCGATGTCTACATTATTACCATCATTGCGGTGCGTTGTGTTAGTCTCAATAACAGTAGATGCCGCTCCTGTAACCTTAGATGGCAAATGCCGACTATTCGTTTGGCGGAGGGAAAGTTGTCTTTGAGTTGCCCGCTGCAAGGCTTGTGGAAACGTCACCTCTTGGCGCTTGTAACCCGGCGTGTCCACATTAGATAAGTTATTAGCAATAGCCCGCTGCTTTTTAGCTGCCCAATCTAGTCCTAAGCTAAGCTCCGAGATTACTTGTTCGGCAATCAGATCTGGCATCTTGCTTACCTCCATAGTGGCAATTATATTTTTTAGACATTTTTCATTTGCACTAGTATCTTAGCAGCCTAAATTCGCTTTTCTCCTTCATGTTTCAACATCTCTTGTCAAATTCCTGCCTCCCAGTCTTATTTTACCAGCTTCTAGGTACTTTGTACTTAACAATATAAAAAAGACCCCTGTCTGCTTGACAGGGGACAGTTCAAAGCTTTTTTGCAATGGGCCTTATTTTATTTTTTTTAGTTCATCTAACAAACGATCATTTAGAACCTTAATGTACGTTCCTTTCATACCCAACGAACGTGACTCAATAACGCCGGCGCTTTCGAATTTGCGCAGAGCGTTGACGATAACCGAACGGGTAATACCCACCCGATCAGCTACCTTACTAGCCACCAATAGCCCTTCAGTACCATCTAGTTCTTCGAAGATATGGACTACTGCTTCCAACTCCGAATAAGATAGGGTTCCCAGTGCAATTTGAACAGCTGCTTTTTTGCGTGCTTCTTCTTCAATTTCTTCGCTCTTGGCCCGCAAAATTTCCATACCCACTACTGTAGCACCATATTCAGCTAAAATAAGGTCTTCTTCGGTAAAATCCTGGTCAAATTTAGCCACAATGAGTGTACCTAGACGTTCTCCAGAACCATTGATAGGAACGATGCACAACTCCTGCCGTGGAAAGAGGCAGCCCATCTCTCCATCAAAGACACATTTGCCTTCTTCCTGCCTAAATGTAGTCGTATCTAGCACTCGAAGTAAGCGATCGTTAAAATCGCCGGGAAACTTTTGGTTTTTAAGTACATCAGTCTCCATTATCGCACAGCTGTAGCCTTCTTTGAGAGCATGTCCGAGAATTTTACCTCGCCGACTAACTACATAAACATTGGCCCGACTCAATTCGCTAAGAACCCGGCAAATTTCGTCAAAATCCACCGGATGACCAGCCGATCTTTGTAACAGTCGATTCAAACTACGTGTTTTTTCCAATAAAGTCACTTCTAATTCCTCCTAAATT
>JAAYWY010000078.1 GCA_012516165.1 Bacillota bacterium | reverse complement strand
TAAAGGTGGTAGGAACGTCCCAGCGCTGGGAGCAGGATACAGCAGTTTTTTATCTGTTAAATGCAGCTGGCGGTAGTCTAGTTCACGGCAATGCCAAGGATTGGCAATGGTTGCAGGCGGATTTAGCCGGGCTTAAAGGCCAAAAACAGGTCTTTGTTTTCCTGGAGCGCCAACCCTTTGCTGGTGCTGATGGCTTTAGCAGCCGCCCAGAAGCGGACTTGTTGCGCCGTCGCCTAAGCGAAACCAGCGAACGATTAGGAGCACTGGTGTGGACATTTACCCCGTCCACAGCCAGCGGAGTTACCTGGGAAAATGGTGTGCGTTACCAGAGTATGCAGCTACCAGGTAAAGATGAGGCTCCGCGGTTGGCGCTGGTTAGCCTAAAAGACGGGAAAGCCACGTATACAGGCCTAAAGTATTAAGTGTTCGCCACATTGCTGCGCTGTTTTTCGCGCCTTCTTAGGGAAGATAACCGACTTCCAAAGCCCATGTGCTATCGTGGTATTACCGGCCATTATCTTAGCTTTGTATGCACAGCTCAAGGTGCAGACCACGCACTCTAAGTCTTAGCTCGCTGAGTTGGTACAACAGACTACGATGCTTAAGTGAGGCCTAAAGTGATTACCCCTAACAGTTACTTGAGCCGTAATATACCGCTATGAGAAGAGAACCTGTGTGTAGAGGCCAGGTTCCATTCTGGCCCGAAGGCTTGGCCAACACAGTATTTGTGCGTGTTACAAGAACCGGGCGCCCGCGGAGTGGCATCCTTCGGATGCAAGTTGTCCCTACAAGCAACTGCAATCCACTTGTAGGGGAGGGGCTCTGTCCCCTCCCGAAATAAAAAACGTGTAGACTCTTATGTGAAGCTGGTTTCCGTTCCGGCCCGCAAAACAGGCCGGAACACAAACCCAGGTGTAGGGGAGGGGCTCTGTCCCCTCCCGAAATAAAAAACGCGTAGACTCTTATGTGAGGCTGGCCTCTGACCTGGCCCACCGTGTTGATTACAGCTGCCTCCTTTTGGTTATACTAGATAACTAGCAACAACACCAAAGGAGGATCGTTATGCCCCGCCCGCTGACGGTACGCCAGATGGCCACCCGGCTAAGGTTGTACCAGTTGTGCCAGTTGGTAGCCGAAGAGATAGAAGAAAAACAAGAGCGAAGCGAAGAATGACCCGGCCTACTCGGCCGGGTTTTGGTATAATAAAGGTAAGAACTAAAGCCCAAAATTATCGTAGGGAGGGGAGCGAATGTTAAGTGAGGCGGAGTTAATGGAGCAATTGAAAAGTATAATAACCACTGGCACTACCATTTCCTACCTGCCTGCTGCTGATAAATCAAACCAGTGGCGCATTATTGGTACCACCGGAAATATTATTAAACTGTTTTCTGGTACAGGGCAATTTCAATTATTATCTTTTGCTGAGCTGGGACAATTTGCCCGCGAAGGACGGCTCACAATTAACGGTAAATTGTATACGGGTACGCCCTAAGGTTAATTAAGCAAATATGAAATTTATTGGAAGCTACAAATGTCTTCAAATGCAGCAAGAGAGTATTGACTTTGTGGTCGGTTTTGTATAAGGTGAAAGCAGGAACCATAGTCTAGAGAGGAGGCTTAAAGATGCCTTTCTTCTATCCATATTACTACAGCCCATATGCTATCGTGGTATTACCGGCCATTATCCTAGCTTTGTATGCACAGCTCAAGGTACAAACCACCTTCCAACGCTACCTTAAAGTACGAGCTCAAAGTGGACTGACCGGTGCTGATGTAGCGCGCTCACTTCTTCGCAGCCAAGGCTTAGAAGGGGTAAGGGTAGAAGCTATTCCCGGTAATCTGACTGATCATTATGATCCTCGCGATCGCACTTTACGCTTATCGCAGCAGGTGTTTTATGGCAATTCTTTAGCTGCTTTAGGAGTAGCTGCTCATGAAACAGGACATGCGTTGCAGCATGCTACCGATTATGTTCCTTTAAGTGTGCGTTCCAGCCTTGTGCCTGTGGCCAACATAGGTTCCCAGTTGGGATTACCAATGGCACTCTTTGGCTTTGCTTTTCAAAGTGGATTTATGCTTCAGTTGGGTATTATACTTTTTAGTTTGGCAGTGCTGTTTCAACTGGTGACGCTTCCGGTGGAGTATAATGCCAGTTCACGAGCACTGGCACTGTTGGAAGGGGAGGGCATATTGGCCCACGACGAGATCGGCGGGGCCAGAGCTGTGCTGTCGGCAGCAGCCCTTACCTACGTAGCAGCAACTTTATCTGCTGTGCTGCAGCTAGTAAGATTGTTATTGATGTCTGGTTTATTAAACCGGCGGCGTGATTAGAAAGTATAGTATATTAAAGAGTACGAAAAAGGAAGGGCCTTATAAGGCCCTTCCTTTTTTGTCCTTTTGGCCTTAACTTTTAAGCATTTGTTGGCCGCAGCAAGTGCCAGGGTTATTAGATGTACGGCCACAGTTAGGGCATGCGTACAGGGTTTGTGGGGACATGGGTTGGCCGTGACAATAGTCCGGCAGGCGTGATTGGCGGCCACAGGATGAGCACACGTAGGTCATGTTTTCACCTCCTGTCAAGATTCCCCACTGCTAGCATGCCCGAAATATTTGATCTTCACCCATAAGACGGCAAATAAAGGGTTTTTTCTCCAAGTGGGAGAACATAATATTTCAAAGCGTGATTTTACCTATATTTTTTCTAAGAATGTAGCAAAGTTCATTTTATCGTAAGTGAAAAACTAGGCGGCGAAAGTGGTGAACGGTGTTGGCTCTGTACGATGAAACCGAGGGATGGTTTAAGGCGGTTAGAAAAAAACTAAGGGAGGCATGCTGGTGCTAAAAGCAGTTACTTTTGATTTGTGGAATACAGTTATTAAAGAACAGGCCGAGAACAGTATAGAAGAGGTGGTAATTGCCCGGCTGGAGGATATTTTGTCTCGCCATGGGATGGAGCGGTCCCGACAAGACATAATTGATGCAACTATTCGCTGCCGTGATAAGGTAATGGCTCTTCAGGTGCACGAAGGAAAAGAAATGCCCCCGGAAGAACAATTGACCTGGATTGTGAATGAGCTGGGCATCCCTTTGAGAGATAAACTAATGGCCGAGTTATATACAGCATATACTACTGCTTCCTTAGAACAATTGCCCAAGCCGGTTCTAGGGATAGAACAGGTACTAACCCAACTTAAAGGGCAGATGAACCTGGCTTTGATCTGTAATACAGGGCGGACGCCAGGCAGCACAGCCCGCATTATATTAGAGCGGCTAGGGTTAAAACCATACTTTTCTCATTTAATATTTTCCAATGAAGTGGGGGTGGCCAAACCCCATCCGCAAATTTTCTTACAGGCTCTAACAGCCCTTAGAGTACAGCCCAAAGAGGCTGTCCATATCGGGGATGATCCCCGGACCGATGTCAAGGGAGCAAAAGGTGTTGGCATGAAGGCGGCATGGTTGGCCTATGGGCGAGAGCCTACGGGGGTAGAATGCGATGTTATTGTCAATAAGTGGGAAGATTTTCTAACTTGGGTAAAAGAGCAGCGGAATGTCAAAAAAACTTTGGAATTATAGTGTAGAGCAAGAAGGAATTTTAGGGTGAAAGGAGAATACTATTTATAGTAATGAAACTATATTTCACCATATGAAAGGAGAGACTGGGATGCTAGAACTAAAAAAGAATTATAGCGAACTGGCGCCAACAGAACGAGTGCTTTTAGGTGCTGGGCCAAGCGGTGTGGATCCGCGGGTCTTAAGAGCCATGAGCACACCTTTACTGGGACACTTGGATCCAGAGTTTATTGGGATTATGAATGACACACGGGATCTTTTGCGCTATGTGTTTCAAACCGAGAATTTACTTACATTACCCATGTCCGGGACTGGCAGTTCCGGTATGGACACTGTGCTATCTAATTTATTAGAGCCGGGGGACAAAGCTATTGTAGCCGTTTGCGGCGTGTTTGGTGAGCGGATGGTGGATATTGCTGGCCGTACGGGAGCCGAAGTGAAAGTTATCAACGGCGAATGGGGTCGGATTATCGAGACCGAGCAAGTGGAAGCCGCTTTTAACGAAATGCCCGATGCTAAAGTATTTGCCTTTGTTCATGCCGAAACCTCTACAGGTATTCTCCAGCCGGTAGAAGATATTGTCCGCATTGCCCACGAGCATGGAGCACTGGTGGCCATGGACTGTGTTACTTCGCTTGGTGGAGCACCGGTACTCTTGGACGAGTGGGGCATTGATGCTGCCTACAGCGGGACGCAGAAATGCATTAGTTGCCCGCCAGGGTTATCGCCGATCAGTATGAATGCCAAGGCCCAAGAGGCGCTGCATAATCGCAAGACCAAAGTTCCTAGCTGGTACCTGGATCTTACCATGATCGAACGCTACTGGGGCCAAGAACGGTTCTATCACCACACCGCCCCCATTAGTATGGTCTATGCTCTGCGTGAAGCGCTACGCATTATTGCCGAAGAAGGGCTAGAAGCACGGTGGGCCCGCCATGAACTTAACGCCGAAGCCTTTGCTGCTGGCTGCGAAGCTATGGGACTAAAACCGTTTGCCCAAGAAGGCTATCGTCTCCCTAGTTTGGTTACCTTGTGGATACCAGAAGGAGTACAAGATGCAGCAGTGCGGCAACATTTGTTGAAAGAATTCAATCTGGAGATTAGCGGCGGCCTTGGCCCGGTGAAAGGACAAATTTGGCGCGTTGGCCTTATGGGTTCCAACTCCACTCGTAAAAATATCATGTTTGCCCTAACCGCTTTATGTTCAGCTCTAAATGCGCAAGGGTTTAAAGCTTCCGCCAGCGCTGCGCTAGAGGCAGCTACCGCTGTATATGATGCTGCTGGGAAATAATAACTAAAAGCTATGGGGGGAAAACCATGATCAGCGGTGTCTTTGCACCCATTGCTACGCCGTTTAATAAGGATGGCAATATTTACTGGGATAAACTCAAGTTTAACCTGGACAAATGGTCCCGGTCAGGGCTTTCGGGTCTGGTAGTTTTAGGGTCCAATGGTGAATTTCAGCTTCTTTCGCGCCAAGAAAAAGAAGAACTCATTGGTTTTGTACGAGAGAACACCCCAAAAGAGCTAAAAGTTATTGCTGGTACCGGGTGTGAGTCTACCCGAGAAACCATTGATCTTTCTAAAAAAGCAGCCGATCTTGGCGCAGATGCAGTATTGGTGGTTACTCCTAATTATTACAAGGCTTGCTATACGCCTGCAGCCTTGAAAGCCCATTTTGAAGCTGTGGCCGATGCTTGCCCTATCCCTGTGATGCTCTACAACATGCCTGGCAATACCGGTATCAATATGACATCGGATCTAATAGCCGAATTAGCTAGCCATCCCAACATAGTGGGAGAAAAGGACAGCTCGGGTAATATCACCCAAGTGTCGGAGACTATCTCCAAAACGTCGCCCGACTTTACTGTTTTCGCTGGCTCGGCCAGCTGGCTGCTCCCGGCGCTTTGTGTAGGTGCCAAGGGGGGTACAGTGGCGTTGGCCAATGTACTACCGGAGCAGTGCGTGGCCATCTACAACTATTTCCAGGCGGGACAACTAGAAGAAGCGCGCAAAATACAACTTAATGTCTTAGAAATTAACAAAGCCGTCACTGCTCGCTGGGGACCGGCTGGTCTCAAAGCAGCCATGGATATAGTAGGTTACTATGGTGGCCCACCGCGGCTTCCGATTCAACCGCTAACAGCAGCACAGTTAGAAGAACTAAAAGGAATACTTCAGCGAGGCAAGTTTATCTAATGCAATAGAATTTGCTACTGAACCAGGGCGATTTTCTTCAGGAAGTCGCCCTGGTTTAGTTTCTATAGCTATATCATGCATATCTTGTGCCAAAATTAGATAACTCGTATAAAATAAATATATCAGACATAAAACAAAATATAACATGCAAAATATATTGACTAAAAATAATAACAAATATATAATGTATCTAAAACAGGAGTACTGTGAATTGCTGGCTGCTGGTACAAAGGAGGACCGTGGTGAATAGGAGATTGTTGTTAACGTCTTTACGCGAGCGTCTTTATGAATCCCTCAAGGAAGATATACTTACCAATAAGTTCAAACCCGGCGAAGAACTGCAGATAGAGAAGCTAGCGGAGGAATTCGGCGTTAGCTCCAC
>JAAYWY010000077.1 GCA_012516165.1 Bacillota bacterium | reverse complement strand
GCCATTGCCGCCATGGCTTTGTTTGCTGGTCTTTTTATAGCCAGTTGGGGATTTTATTTCAAAACATATTCCCGACCCGAACAACGTTTGCAAACTGCAGCCGACGTCCTTATTTATTCCAATATTGGTATGATTGTTATTAACGTTGTGGCCATTAATGTATCGGCTATGGTTAGCCTTGGTCTGTCTATATTTTCCCTGCTAGCATCGCTGGCCCTTACATTCCGCTTGGAATCTAATCCAGATAGACCGCTGACCAATCCCATCGCGTTGCCAGAAGAGTTATTTACAGTTCTTAAGCCCCTTATCTTACTGTGTTCATTCATTTTCATTATCACTATAAATTCGGGGCTGATGTACCAGGTGGTCACTCCGGCTTTTGCCCATTATCAATTCCTGGTCAGCTATTACTGGGCCATACCGTATATTGCTGCCTTGCTGATAATCAGGAATCTGCCCGAAAAAACCGACCGAGCCTATATATTATATATAGCTATGATAATGATCGGACTTTCGTATATTCTTTTCATGCAACTGGATCGATCCGTAGTTAGTTACCTGATAATAGACACCCTAATGCTAGGTGCCTTCGGTGTCTGTGATTTGTTTTGGTGGAGTATCTTGGGCAACGTTCTGGATTATTCGGATAATCCAGCTCAAATACTGGGTGTGGGATTAGCCATGAATGTGTTAGGCATCTTTTTAGGAGATATTATCGGAAGCCAAATATCGTCTACTAAGGGAGGGCACGTACAAGCATCGGTGATAGCCCTGGTGGTCATCTTTACTGTCATGATCATACTACCCCTACTTAATACCCAGCTTACTAAACTGCTTAAAAGCCACGCCTTCCTTATTCAATTTGCCCGCATGCCCGAAAAAGAGCGAACCAAAACGCTAGCCAACTTTAAGAATAACCAGCAGCTGACAGCTCGGGAAACGGAAGTAGTCAAGCTTTTACTCCGGGGTTATACCTATAAAGCTATATCGGAAGCTCTGTTCATAAGCGAAAACACCATGAAATACCATATAAAGAACATCTACCAAAAGCTTAATGTGAAAAGCAAAATGGAGCTCATTAAACTTTTTGCGGATAGCGAAAATAAGTTGATCTTATAGATGACCTACCCCTTCCTGGGCTAACTGAAGTCGTAGGTTTCCTGCTTCATATTAAATCCTTTTTCTAGAAAAATCCTGATACAGGCTTCCACAACTTCAGGATCATATAAAATACCTTTATTTTTCTTGATCTCGTCCAGAGCCGCCTCCAAACCCAGCGCTTCCCTGTATGGACGGTGATAAGTAATGGCCTCGACCACATCGGCCACGGCAACGATCCTGCTGGCCAGCAAGATCTCATCCCCTTTGAGTCCTTTTGGATAACCGGATCCATTAATCCTTTCATGGTGCTGGAGTACAATATCGGCAACAGACCATGGAAATTCTATTTTGCTTACTATTTCATAGCCCGTCTCAGGATGTTCTTTTATCAGTTCAAATTCGGCTTTCGAGATACGCCCCGGCTTAGAAAGGATATCGGAAGGTACGCGGATTTTCCCCACATCATGTATCAGGGATGCCACCCAAATGCCTTGCGTGCAGTCTTTGGGCAAACCGATCTCCTGTGCTACGGCCTGGGCAATCATAGCTACTCGCTTCTGGTGGCCTGCTGTGTATGGATCCCGCATCTCGACAAGGGCGGATAGAGCATGGACGGTCCCGTCCAAGGCTTTTTGCAGTTTTTGATAGCTCTTGTTAAGCTCCTGCTCCCCTATCTTGCGATTTGTTATGTTGCGTGCCCCTATTATGGCGTGCGTGATAGCACCATTGCTATCGCGATAGGGCATATAGTTAGTTTCAAAACACTGCCTGCCTTCGTCCGGCATATCCAACCATATTTCGGTGCTGATCTTTTCTCCGTTCAAACAACGGTCAAGATAATTTTTGATTTTTTGCTGAAAAATTTCCCGACCCCATACATCGCCGACCGAACTGCCGACAATTTCCTTGGGGCTGCTTTTTTTAAGAGCTTGATAAAAACTCTTATTGACAGTTTCATAGATGTAATTTCTGTTAATCAAAACCATCATGTCGCTGGAAGCATTAACAATAAAATCTGATTTTCGGTAGAGGTCTTCAGCTTTTTTTCGTGACTTTCTTTCCTCGGCCTCCTGGAGCCCGCGCTCAATTACAGGAACCAGGCGCTGGATGTGATCTTTCATAACATAATCATGAGCGCCTTCTTTCATCAGTTGAACCGCGTTCTCCTCCCCAATAGCGCCTGATACAATTATAAAAGGCACATCGATATCGCTTTCCTTTAGGATGGATAGGGCCTCGGGCGCACTAAAACAGGGCATATTGTAATCCGAAAGGATAAGGTCCCATTCCCTTGAGGAAAGCGCTACTCTCATGGCCGTTTCCGTTTCCACCCGTTCATACAACGGCTTGTATCCACCCCGGCGCAGTTCACGCAGTATCAACAAAGTGTCATCTTCTGAATCCTCAATAATCAGCACCCGTATGTTTTCGTCCAATTAGTGCCCTCCTATTGCTCCGGTAACTCGTTTATTGTAAGCCAGTACAACCCTAACTGCCGCATAACAGCCAGGAATTGGTCAAAATTAACCGGTTTTCGGATATAGCTGTTCGCTCCGAGTTTATAGCTCTGAATTTTATCCCGCTCCTCATCTGAAGATGTCAACATGACAACCGGCAAATAAGCTGTTCGGCTGTGGCTACGAATATGTTTCAATGTCTCAAGGCCGTCCATCCGGGGCATCTTTACATCCATAAGCACCACAGCAGGTAAGGCATCCTTTTGCTGGTCAGAATCTTCGTGTTTCTCGAAAAGATACTCCAGCGCTTCGATGCCATCGCGGGCCACAACCATTTTGTTCCCTAGACAGCATTTTTTGAAAGCACGCTGAATCAAAACAATATCGTCTGAATTATCTTCGACTACCATCATCATTCTTTCCATACCCAGACTTAACTCCTTTCCTCTTGTTATTCTAATGTAAAATAAAAAGTCGTTCCTTTATCGACCACACTTTCAGCCCAGATATGGCCGCCATGGCGGCGAACAATCCGTTGAACCGAGGTAAGGCCAACTCCCGTGCCCGTATATTCTATCGTGCTGTGAAGGCGTTGGAACGGAGCAAAAAGCTTATCAACATACTTCATGTCAAAGCCGGCTCCGTTATCACGCACATAATAGACAAGTTCTTTACTTTGTTGCAGCACGCCGAATTCAATTCTGGCGTTTTCGTGTTTTTGCGTGAATTTCCAGGCATTCCCCATCAGATTCTCCAACGCTGTCCGAAGAAGAGTTGCGTCGCCCTTTGCAACCACCCCATCTGCAATAATAAATTCCACCTGCCGATCAGGGTCGGTTACTTTAAGATCCGCAGCTATATCCTGAGCCAAAGCACTTAGGTTCACTTGTTCGCGTTGCATCTCATATCTGCCAATGCGCGAAAGCTGAAGGATTGCATCGATCATAGCCGCCATACGCTGGCTGGCAGCTCTTATGCGTCGGAGATAGTCCTGCCCTACAGAGTCCAATTGCTCCTCATAGTCTTCCAGCAAGGCCTGGCTAAAACCGTCTATGCTCCTTAGCGGCGCTCTCAGGTCATGTGAAACAGAATAGGTAAACATCTCCAGTTCCTGGTTTGCCTGTTCCAGTTCCTTGCGCAGTTTGCTTTCCGTTATGTCAACAACAGTGATGAGCGTTGCTCTTTTTCCTTCGTGTTCAATGACTGCATTGCTTATGATAACTGGTATAACGCTGCCGTCTTTTCTGAGGAACTGCGATTCATAGGTATCAATAACTTCTTTGCCGCTGTACCTGTCCCAGGCCCTGGACAGGACCTCTTGCACTTCGTCGGGATGAATTAACCGCGAGATGGGCAACCCATTAAATTCTTCTTCTTTGAACCCAAGCATTGATAAAAACTGCCTGTTGGCAAAAACCATCCTGCCATCCCGGTGTATGCCAATACCAACCTGAGCATGGTCCACAAGCTTTCTGTATTTTTCTTCCGATGCTGCTAATTCTGCTGTCCTAGCTTCAACAAGCTCTTTCAGCTCTTCTTGGTATTGCCTTAATTCTTCCTCCAGTCTTTTGCGTTCCGTGATATCCCTAAATACAATAACGCTGCCGGACTTGGTACCAAAGCGGTCCATTAAAGGTGAAAATCTGGTACTGATATGCAGTGCAGGGTCTAGGAAAGTGATGTCTTCATCTGATATCTGTCCGGGGTTAGTCGTGATCTCTTTCAAAAGGGCTGCCACTTTTTCAGGATTTTCTATCTTGTCTTTGGTTAAGGAAAGAATATCCAAAATATCCTTCCCCAAAAAATCCCGTCTTCTTATGCCCACTATGTTCTCCACAGCATGATTCACTTCCGTGATCCTGCCGTTTCTGTCTGTCACAATAATCCCGTCTTCCATTGCACCAAAGATCTCGCTCAATGATGCTTTCTTATATTGTAGGACAGCATAGGTTTGAAGAGAAACAAAAACAAGTACCGCCAGATAGCCAAAGGGATAGACTTCTAAAGGCGGAAAGCAGGATAGAAAATCGACTGCCCCCACCACGGCTATGCCCAGGGATATCATAAATAGCCTAATCTGATCTCGCTTGATCCCAGGCTCTATTTTTCTGATAGCATCATGACAGAGAATCAGCGAACGAATAATCAGGATAAAAAAGAAAACCAAAAAAGGTACGGACAGCGGACCGTATAAAACATATCGCCCCCAGAAGTATTCCTTGACACCCCTGACCAGCCAGTTTGTTGCAAGGCTCGTGATATAAAAAGCGAAGGCTAAGACATAGTTTACTACAACATATTTTTTCTTTTTCTCCAATAGTCCCAAAGATGCTGTGGTGAAAAAATAAATACCAGGCGCGATCATGACGGTCCCCAAAAAGATAAAAACCTTGTAAAAAGAAATGATCAGCATCGCATTTCTCATTAAGTACATCAAGCCGATCCCAGCTTGCCAAATGCCGGCACTGACTGTCATAAGGAGAAATGATTTGCTGATCAGATTATTATCTTGAATAAAGACATAAACCCCAAGCGATATAACCAACAAAGCGGTAATAAACATCGGAAAAGAATAAGGGTTCAAATAATAGTTAGCGCTATCCAATAATTGACCGGACATCTCATCATCTCTTTCTCCTTCCCAGGGTGAGACCCGGTGAATGGTCGTTAGAATTAGTATAAACTTATCCTGAAAAAGATGTCAAGATAACATTATCATTCAAATAACTCCAATAGTATTATTTAGCAGACAAAACTGAACCCGTATATACCAAATTCTAAGTATACTATAAATAATAGCGCTGCTAAGATTCTAGCAATAATGAAACTTATTTAGCCAGAAGGGGAACCTGCTACTTCAAAATTCAGGTTCCCCTTCTGGCATCAGATTGTCCAAAATCTTACCAAAGAGGCGGTGTATTTTTCCAGCCTTAATCCGTTACATGGGTGGATAAAAAGAAATACATTCACCGGATAGCAATTTTTAGTGAAGGAGTTAAGAGGGCAATTTACCATTTATGCCCATATTTCTTCATAGGTTGGCGGGGCCCCTTTTCTGGGGTATGCAATACGCGCTATATTGAGTAAATGTTCATAAGTTAAGTTTTCAGAGATACTATTGCCACCCCATGAACCGCATCCAAGCGAAGGTGTGGGATTTAAATGTGTGAATAACCCGCCTCCTCCTGCTGCAATGCCCGGAACGTTAACCAGCAGCCTTCCTACCGGCAGTTCAAGCGCTGTATATTCTATTTTCTCTTTATTATTGGAATGGATTACTGCTGAATGACCAGCCCCCTGGTACAATAAATTCGCTTTGGCAATTTCCACAGCCTCTGTAAATTCATTATAGCAACAGACGCTGCCAAGCACCGGTAACTGGCAACTATCTTGAAGACTATCTTGAGCCTATACTAAAGCTACTAAAACCCAGGTCTAGATTTGGCCCCAAAGGCTACCTTTGCGGATTCAATGCCGTCGGTAACGTGCCCAGCGAAGCAACTTTTAGCCGTTTTATCGCCAAACTAAAGAAAACCGGTGCTATTGATCTGCTTAAAGTAACGAGTTTATTCCCCGAGACAAGTGGCCCTGTTATTTGGTTATGAATATGGCTTACGGTACTAAAGCTATCTATGCAGAAACTTTCTATACGGCCGAAAAACTTTTTCGGGATCTTGTGCGTCTATATAGTGTAAGACAAACCAAGTGCGCACGTTAAGACCATGGTAGGGGAAAGGAGAAATTCGCGCGAATGAACAAAGGTAACTTGGAAAAACAATTCGCAGACCATATTATCAAGAATAAAGAGCGGTACTACCGGCTGGCTTACAGCTATGTAAAAAACGTAGATGATGCTCTAGATATTGTTCAAGAGTCCATATATAAAGGCATGTCATCATTGCCTTCGCTAAGAAACCCTGCTTATTTCCGAACGTGGTTCTACAAAATTGTAGTTCACACCGCCCTGGATTTTCTGCGGCAAAAAAACAAAACAGTTCTAGTGGAGGAAGAGGTTTTGATTAACTCTGATTCTGGTACCTGCGATACTTATCAAAATATAGACTTGAGCAGAGCGTTGGACACTTTACCGGCCAAATACCGCACCATAATAATACTGCGCTATTTCGAAGACCTAAAAATAGAGGACGTGGCCGAGATCTTAGATGAAAATGTCAATACGGTCAAAACTCGTTTGTACACTGCACTGAGGAAGTTGCGTATCGAAATGGTTGACGATGATGAAAAAGGGAGGATTTGCCATGAATAGCAATCACCTAGATCAGTTGAAACAAGAGTATATGAGCACACCTATCCCCAGGGAGTTGGATTTTGTTGTTCGCAAAGCTTTACAGAAAAGCAGACACAAAAGCCCTTTTGATAAGATCCGCATTGCAGCCGCTTCCATAGCTGCCGCTCTAGCGCTTGTTACTGTAGGCGTCAACAGTAGCCCCGTGTTTGCTCAAGCACTGGCAGAGGTACCGGTGGTGGGAAGCATAGTGCAAGTGCTTACTTTTCGTCAGTTCACAGTTCGCGAAGACAACTTTGAAGCGGATATAAAAGTGCCCAAAATCCAAGGCCTAGAAAACAAGGATTTAGAAAGTAGCCTGAACGAAAAATACCTGGCCGAAAACAAAAAGCTGTATGAGGAATTCAAGGCCGCTATGGAAGAGGGGAAAGAAAAAGGTGGCGGTCATTTGGGTGTCGGCAGTGGATACGAAGTGGTAACCGACAACGATGCCATTTTTACTGTAAAACGTTATGAGTTCACAGTTGCCGGGTCTTCCGATACCAAGATTAAGTACGACACCATCGATAAGAAAAGGGAAATCTTAATAACTCTTCCCAGTCTGTTTAAGGATGATAGTTATGTAGAGGTTATAAGCGATAATATAATAAATCAGATGAAGGAGCAGATGGCCTCTGATGAGAACAAGGTTTATTGGCTAGACGGCTATGTTGAGGAGTTCCAACAACCATTCGAACGAATTTCTAAGGATCAAGGCTTCTACATCAATGCAGACGGCAAACTAGTAATCTCCTTTGATAAGTATGAGGTTGCTCCTGGCTATATGGGCGTTGTGGAGTTTGTTATACCAACTGAGGCAATATCAGATATTTTGGTTGGCAATGAGTATATAAAGTAAGCTGCCTTAATATGAAAGTAGGCTGCTCTGACTAATGAAGCAGCCTACTTTGTTTTTGGCGCAGGCGCAAAGAACCCCCGCAAGGACTCCTTATTTGCCAGCCACAAGAACCGTCCCTATAGCAGGCTGCGCCCTTGCTACGAGAATTAAGAAGGTTCAGGATGGGGACTTCCCGGCGGGAAAGTTAAAACCAGCACTCTACTAATAATCTTAATAGCTTATTGCCCGGAATCTGCCAGCAGGTGGATGCGGCGGTGCGTTCATTAAAGGGTAGGCCGCAACCGGGTTTGGTTTGGCTGTCATAAATAAAAAAGGGAACAGGATCGGCACTGTGGGAACGCCTGGATACAGGCGTGGCGTGATCGGACATGACTAGCAGGCGATAATGCTCGCCCAAGGTTTCTAGACCTATATGTAAAGTTTGAGCCATGGAATCGAGGATTTCGATGGCTTTTATTTTTCCCTGTAAGTCTCCCCGATGGGCACATTCATCCGGAGCTTCTAGGTGAACTAGGGCCAAGTCGTAGCCGGACTTAAGAGCGTCCATGGCGGCTGTTACTTTTGCTTGCCAGTCGGTATTAAGATCGCCGGTGGCACCGGGAATGTCCAGAATAAACATACCCGTTAGCGCAGCAATCCCCTTTACCACCGGCACAGCGGCGCTGCAGCAGCCTTTAAGGCCGTATAAGTGGGAAAACGGGATTAAGGCAGCGCCTTGGCCGCCACCCCAGGCCCAAATACCGTTGGCGGGCAGGTTCCCTGTTTTGAGCCGCTCACGATTGATGGGATGCTGCTCTAGGAACCTGTTGGCTCGGTTCATTAACTCCGTAAGTTTACCGCCATCCCCAGTTGGCAGGTACGGATCTATCTGTTGGCCCAAGATGTCGTGAGGCGGGATGGTGGTTATACCCAGGTCCTTCGCATGAACCAACAGGTGCCGGAAACCGCTACCGGCATAGAGCCGAAACCCGTCTTTGGTCAGCTGATGAGAAAAGGATGGATCTTTTTGCAAATCCTGAATCAACCGATGCCCATCATCGGCAGAAATATTTCCCCCAGAGTGGGATTGCATGTACCCATCCGAGGAAATAGATACCAAATTCAACCGCCAAGCGTAGTCGTCCTTGGCTAGGATCATGCCCATTCCAGCTGCTTCCACATGGGCACGGCTGGGCAGACGGGACATATCTTGTCCCAAAAGTGACAGCAGTGCAGTATCGGTACCTACCGGCACCCCTGCCGGCAGCATGGTGGCCTGACCTAGACGTCCGGCAGCACATAAGTTATCTATGCAGGGCTTGGCTGCTGTTTGTAGCGGAGTTTTTTCGTTTAGCTCTGGTAGCGGCCAATCGGAAACGCCATCCCCGATTAGAAGCACGGTTTTCATTAAAACTCCACCCCTTCACGGGCTGGCACGCCGGTATCAAAGTAATGTTTCACCGGCTCCATGCTGGTTACCAGATCCGCTCGCTGGATAATCTCCGCTGGAGCATTGCGGCCGGTTAATACCAGCTCCAGGGCCTCGGGCTTGGCGTCCATGGTGTCCAGTACCTCATTTAACTTTACATAGCCATGATTTATGGCCGCCATAATTTCGTCCCACACTACAAGATCACAATCGCCGGTCCGCAACATACTCTTGGCCCGCTCCCATTGTACCTGCACGTTGTAACGCACATCCCCCTGGGTACACTGCAGAATCGGTATACCCAGCCGTTCTAAGGCTATATGTTCACCACAGCGGCGGCCTTTAATGAATTGAATCACCACAATTTTTCGCCCATGACCGCTGGCCCTAAGGCACAAGCCCAGCGCAGCGGTGGTCTTCCCTTTGCCGTTACCGGTGTAAACATGGATATATCCCCTAGACATTAGGCAGCACCTCCTGCAATGCCGACAGCAAGCACTGGTTTTCTTCACGGGAGCGCACCGCTACCCGAAACCAACAGCTGTCTAAACCGCGGAAGTTCTCTCCCGGCCGGATTAAAATACCGCACCGGGCTAAAGCATCCGCCAGCGGCCCTACTTCTTTTTTATATTGGCACAAGATAAAATTGGTAGCCGGTTGAAAGGCCGTAATACCTGGCAGACAGTTTAACCCTTCCCATAAGTAATCCCGTTCGGTGGAAAGCCAAGCCTTGGTTTTCTCCCTGTGCTCCGCCAAAAACGGGAACACTTCGCCCACTGCCTGGGCTCCCCGGTTGACGGACCAGGGGATTTGCCGCTTTTTCAGCGCCTGCACTGTATTTTTATGTCCCAAGGCATAACCCAGGCGTAGCCCTGGTATAGCCAGGGATTTGGTAAAGGCGCGCACAATTATAAGATTCGGGAAGTCTTGAAGATGTCGGGCCAGGGAATTGTCCTCGCCACCCAATGTCAGCTCTACAAACGCTTCATCCACCAATAATCGCTTACCTGTGGCCCCAAGGCGCAGCAGATCTGCCTTAGAAAGAAGTACCGAGGTGGGGTTGTTGGGATTGCCCAGCACCAGGCCATCGCACTGATCCAGTTGGGCACAAAGTCTGTCCATGTCGGGGACAAAACCTTCGTTTTTGGTCAAAGGGAAAAACACCGGCTCATGCCCGCCCAGCCGGGCGGCCTGTTCATATTCGATAAACGAAGGTACTGGTAGCAGAAGGCGCCCCTTGGGCCATATTTGCAGGGCCAGCTGCAAAAGTTCGCTGGCACCGTTGCCGCAGAGCACGTTCTCCCGGTCCAGACCATGATACTGGGCCAGCACCGTCACCAGCTGTTTACAGTCTGGGTCGGGGTAATGCTCCAGCTCTTCTTCTACAACACGATGCAATGCTTCTTTTAGCACCGGCGGTATCCCCAGCGGGTTGATGTTGGCCGAAAAATCCAGCCACCCACCGGCCGGTGTCCCGTAACGTTCACTGGCCCGGCGTAAATTGCCGCCGTGGGGCTCCATTATAGCCACCTCCTTATCAGCACTGTTCCCAAAGCTAACAGTATAATGTAAGTAGCCCACATTAAACAGCAGGCTCTAGTTATATCCCGTGGTTCTGGGAGCCGCAAGGCTTCCCCTAAGGTGGGCTTTTCCACCCATTTTCCCTGATAGTAGGCTCCGCCGCCCAGCCGCAGCCTTAGCGCACCAGCCATGGCCGCTTCGCTCCAGCCGCTGTTGGGACTGGCGTGTTTACCATGATCCCGCCATAACATGCGCCAAGCTAGCCGGGCATCTTGCCGACATAACCAAGCAGCTACCGGCAGCAACAATCCGGTGATGCGCGCCGGTAAGTAGCCCAGTACATCATCCAGCCGGGCCGAAAAGCGCCCCAGATAAAAATAGCGCTGGTTTTTATACCCCACCATGGAATCCAAGGTGCTGGCCGCCTTGAACGCCCATACGAAAGGCACCGACAGACCCCAGGGCAACCCCAATAATAAATAAAACAGAGGGGCAATGACACCGTCGGCCGTGTTTTCCGCCACCGTCTCCACTGTAGCTCGGATAATATCGGCGGCCGACAAAGAAGCGGTATCGCGCCCCACCACCCGGCTAAGCTGCTGGCGCGCCGCCAGCACATTACCTTGTTGCAGCACCCGTTTCACCGCCAAGGCTTCATTCATCAGGCAGCGCGGCGCCAGGGCGGCATACACAAGATAAATACGTACCCACGGATGTAAGCACGATAAACCCCAGGCTATCCCGGCCGAAACAAGTACAGTCAAACTTCCCAGCCACACACCGGCCACAGCCTCGTTTTTTATCTGCTGGCGCAGAAATTTTTCCAGCACCGTGATAAACTGGCCGATAAGCTGAACCGGGTGGGGCAGCCAGGAAGGATCCCCCAGCACCACATCCAGTCCCACAGCGATAAATAATTCGGATAAAGACCCCATTATTGCGACTTTCCTTCCACGCCAATAATACGATAAATTGCCTCCATATCCAGGGAGTCGCGCAGCCCTTGCGCCAGCCGGTCGTATTGCTGGGAGCGGTAGACGGCTGAACACAGTTTAACTTCATCGTGGCCTGCTTTGTCACCTAAGCTGTCTTCTTCGGCTATATCCACTTTCATATAGGGCACTACACCCAACACCGGCACTTTAATAATGTCCTCCAGCATGGTAAGGCCATCGCCTAAAAGGGCCAAATCGCCACGGAATTTATTGATAATAACGCCCTTTACCCGCGCCTTTTCTTCCGGTGTCAAAAGCAGCATGGTACCCGCCAAAGCAGCAAAGACGCCGCCCCGGTCGATGTCTCCCACCAGCACCACCGGCGCGTCCACCAGCTCTGCCAGGCCCATGTTCACCAAATCGTTCTCCCGTAGATTGATCTCCGCCGGACTGCCCGCTCCCTCGATAACCACCACATCGTGCTGGGCCGCCAAACAATTATAGCTTTCCTGTACCAGGGACATGAGCTTAGGTTTTTTCCGATGGTATTCTTGAGCCGAAAAAAAACCCAGCGAACGGCCGTTCACATACACCTCCGAGCTCTTCTCCCCAGTAGGCCGAAGTAGAATCGGATTCATATAGCGCGACGGCACTGCCCCGGCCGCTTCCGCCTGCATAATAGTAGAACTGGCTATTACCGAACCGTCGTCTAAAGCTGCAGCATAAGACATATTTTGGGCTTTAAACGGAGCCACCCGGTAGCCATCTTGGTAGAGCAGGCGGCAAAGACCAGCCACCATGAGGCTCTTGCCCACCGACGACGCTGTTCCTTGAACCATGATACAACCAGCCATGTTGTCAGCTCCCAATCTAGTCTAATTCGCTATCTCATCGTAACCACTCGATAAGTAAAGCTGCAGTTTTTGGCCCGCCGGGTCTTCTCTAGCGGCGTGAACCGCTTATGCCCAGATTCACCACTAGCCAGACTCGGTTCTACACTGTGTAGTATAGCATACGCT
>JAAYWY010000076.1 GCA_012516165.1 Bacillota bacterium | reverse complement strand
GTTTTTCACCAGTGGCTTCAGGGATTGGCTTCTTGGTAGGTGCTCTGGGTGCTATTTTATGGGGGTTATGTACCCCCGTGTCTTTTCAGGCGGAAACAATTGTTTTAGTAGCTGGGCTAGGAAAGGACCTGAAGGAAAGACTGTCTATTGTAGTAATCGCCGGTGTGATCATGGCCGTGGTAGGCGGATTCGGCCTCATGGAGGCCACCATGGCCTTTATCGGTGATACTATTTTAGCCGGTATGCTGGCCGGAGTAGGTATAATATTGGCGCGTTCTGGAGTGGATTTAGCCAAGGAGCATCTGCCTTCCGGCGTGATTTCTTTTGTAGTAGCCATAGGGGTTTTTGCATTCACAGATAATGTAGCTTATATGATTGCTGCTTCTGTTATATGTGCCACCGTGGTTTATGTACTTACAGGAAAAGGTCAGGCGGGACAAGAAACTACTGCTTCATTGGAGACAACAAAGTTTGGTTCAAAGCTTACTTTACACCCGCCAATTCTCAATTCCTGGCATGTATGGCGGGGCGCTTTGGCTGTGTGCTGCCTTCAAATAGGGGGTAATATCAGCTACGGTACCATAACAGCCCAGATAGCGAATATGCCGCCACCGGTAGATAAGCTAACGGTGATGTCGGCCTTGGCCGATATAGTCAGCGCTCTTTTCGGCGGATCTCCCATAGAAGGGATTATTTCGGCTACTGCCGCTGCTCCCCATCCGGTAAGTGCCGCTGTTGTTCTTATGCTAATAATGGCGGCTATACTCATTGTAGGGCTTCTACCCAAATTAGCCCGTTATATTCCTGTTAGTGCAGCGGCAGGATATCTGTTTGTGCTGGGAGCTTTCTTAGTGGTACCCGATAATATGTTGGCTGCTTTGGCGGTAGATCCATTAGTAGGGACCATGACTGCTGTGGTTACTGCCATTTCCGATCCTTTTATCGGTATGCTGGCCGGTCTCTTAACTCGTTTTTTGATGTAGCAAAATAAAGTAGCAGGTAAAAAAACCGCTCCTATAAAAAGGGGCGGTTTTTTGTACTCTCTGGGCGCTGGTGTGTTGGCCGACAAGGGCTTTTCGCGGTCCCAGGAGTTGGCTGACTAAATAGCTTGTTCCAGGCAGCGATTCAGGCGATAGAACGATTTTTACAGCCCAGAAGGTGTGTCAATCGAGCTTGTAAAGGAAGGATTTTAGACTTATCACCAGAACCTTTATTTAAGGGCAATTCACAAAAAAGAAACGTAAGCAAAAGGCGGTTGGTGTAAGAAGATTATAAAACATTGATCAAAACCAATGTGGTTAAGGGAGGCTAATAATATGATCGTTAAGGTAGACAACCTTGGGCTACAAGCATTTTTGGCTGAGGGTGTTCGGCTGGACTTTAAGGGAAAAACATTGCCGTCATTTCTGGACAAAGCGGCAGGTAATTTAGCCAAGAAGTTTCATGAGTCAATCCCATCCTACCAACCTACACCCCTGGTCCACCTTTCGGCCTTAGCCCAAGAGCTAGGGGTGGCTAACATTTATGTCAAGGATGAATCTGTCCGGTTTGGCCTTAATGCGTTTAAAGCACTGGGTAGCTTTTATGCTATGGGTAAGTTTATCGGTCAACGCCTAGGACTGGATGAGGAAAAGATGACGTTTGATTATCTTTGTTCGGAAGAAGTACGTAAAAAACTCGGTAAAATGACTTTTGTTACCGCTACCGACGGCAATCACGGCCGTGGTGTGGCTTGGGCGGCACGGCAGTTGGGTCAGAAGGCAGTAGTGTATTTACCAAAAGGGGCGGCTTCGCGCCGGGTGGAGGCCATTGTAGAAACTGGGGCTACAGCCATAGTGACTGATGTTAACTATGACGATACTGTTCGCCTAGCTAAGGAAGCAGCGGAAACGAATGGCTGGCATCTTATCCAAGATACTGCTTGGGCCGGATATGAAGACGTGCCGCGTTGGATCATGCAAGGCTATACGACCATGGCAGTGGAAGCCGACCAGCAGCTGGAGGAACTACAGTTGCCTCGGCCGACCCACGTGTTTGTGCAGGCCGGAGTAGGCTCTTTTGCTGGTGCTATATTGGGATATTTGGTTAACCATCATCAAGAAAAATACCCTAAAACCATAGTGATGGAACCAGAGAAGGCTGCCTGCATTTTTGAATCGGCTTTGATTTGAGACAAAACTCCCCAGCGAGTGAGCGGTGACTTAGATACGATTATGGCCGGTCTTTCTTGTGGGGAGCCCAGCCCCATGGCCTGGGAAATATTGCATAATTTTGCCGATGGCTATATAGTAGGCCCTGATTATGTGGCGGCAAGGGGCATGCGTATTTTGGCCAATCCCCTAGGCGATGATCCCAGAGTAATCGCTGGCGAGTCTGGAGCGGTTGGCGTGGGACTTCTTTCCTTATTATTACAGGCCGAGGACTGCACCGGGCTAAGAAAAGAGTTAGGACTAAATAACAACTCCAGTGTCCTTTTCTTTAATACCGAAGGCGACACGGATCCAGTTAGTTATCGCCAGATTGTCTGGGATGGCAAGCATCCGTTACCGGATTTTAGCAGTGTAAACTTATAAATCCACAAAAAATACTATGCGGCAAGAAGGAAATATGCTCTTTATGTCGAAAATACTACTAAATTACCGACTAATAAATTATATGCGCAAGATGAGTATGCTGTCTTCTATTGTTTTTCCTTTTCATACGGCTATACGAACAGTTGATTGTCTGCATTTTCACAAAAAGGTTGAAGGCCATAATTGAAAGATCTTTTGCTTATATTGAGGCAGCAATGACTTGGATAGAACAAAAAACAGGAATATAAAACACTAAACTACCAAGACTGGCTGCCCCAAGGTGGCCAGTTCTGCTTATTAATTATTCAATTCAATATAATCAATTTATTTAGAGGAGGTGAAATGTAGTCCAAGAGGGCATATCTGAGAGGGCATAATATTTATTAGAAGAAGGGAGTGAGAAATCTTTCTGAAAGGTTCTGTTACGGTTCTTAATTTTATTATGTTATTGTTATAATTTCGGTGCTGATACAAAAATATAGGTTCTTAAGAGCGGTATTATTGATTCAGTTATTTATTATACGGGTATTTTCAACCGCTACAACATGTTTGGTAATTTATAATGTTGTTGGCTGCTAATATTTATGGTTAGGGGGTCCCAGTGTTTGACAGCCAAGTTTTTGCGCTGTGAAACATTGAAAAGTAAATCGTGCGGAGGCGATTTTCATGAAAGTACGTGAACTGGCAGCAAAGATTCAACCGCAACTGGTAGAGCTACGTCGTTATTTTCACATGTATCCTGAACCCAGCTTTGAAGAAGTAAATACAGCTAACAAGATTGCGG
>JAAYWY010000284.1 GCA_012516165.1 Bacillota bacterium | reverse complement strand
CTAAGAACATTCGTATAGTCCACCAACACAATAGCATTGTTCACCACTGTACCTACCAACACAATAATCCCCATAAAGGCTGGAATGGAAATTGGAGTGCGGGTAATAAACAACGTTGGTACTACACCAATGATAGCTAGCGGCAGCGAGAACATAATAGCAAAAGGATGCAATAACGATTCAAACTGGGCCGCCATAACCATGTACACCATAATCACAGCCAGGATCATTACTTCTGTTAAGCTCGCAAAAGCATCGGCCATTTGCTTGGCCTGCCCGCCAATACTTATAGAGTACCCTTCCGGCAGCTGCAGCTGCTTGGCCTTCTCCAGGATTTCGTTGCTTACTGTACCCGTCGGACGACCCATAACATCGGCAGTAACTGCGCCAGAGCGCTGTTGGTCATCACGGTCCACCTGCCGCGGTCCCTCGGCAATGACCACATCGGCAATATCGCCTAAAGTTACCTGCAAACCAGTGGTAGGAGAAGTAATAATCAGCCCTTTTAAGTTTGTTAGGTCCTTCCTTTGACTTTCTGTCAGTTGTACTGTTATATCCACTTCATCGCCGGCTACCCGGTATTTGCCCGCTTCCACACCGTTTATAGCTGTTCTCAGCGTCTGGCCCACGGTGCCTGCCGTAAAGCCCAGGCGCGCTGCCTTAGTGCGGTCAAGAATAACCTGTACTTCCGGGCGCCCCTCCGAAAAACTGCTGGCCACTTCGCGTGTGCCCGGTACCGTGCGCGCCATATCTGCTAATTCATTTGTCAAATCACGCAATGTATCCAAGTCATCGCCGCGAATATTAATATTAATTGGCTTGGCAATATCACTGCCGCCGGACATACCAAGAACACTTACCGCCTCTACCTTTATATCTGCTCCAGCAATAAGCTTGGTTTCAGAGCGGATAAGCTCCGCTACCTCTTGGTCGCTTAACTTACGCTCTTTCTTATCCACCAGGGAAATATCAACACTGGCCTGTTCCACATTAGTCGGCATACCCGGAAGAGAAATAGCCCCTCCTGTTCCTACCGTAGCATAGACAGTTTCCACTTCTGGTACTGCGCTGGCAATAGCACTTATCCGATCGCATACAGCCCCTGTTTCCTCGATAGTAGATCCCGATGGCAGTTTTACTGTTACACTAATGCGTCCCGTATCGGCGCTTGGGAAAAATTCCGTACCCACTACCGGAATCAATAGCACACTAACAACTAACAATACGATCACCACAGTAAATACCTTACGCCTATTATCCAAGCACCAGCTTAGTGTCTCGCGGTATTTTTCCGTAAGCTGGTTAATCCGACAAGTTGCCCGCCATAAAATACGCTCCGCAAAAAGCCGGAATTTACCCTTCTTGTTCGTCTGCTCCCTGCGCCGATCTTCCTTAAGATTTACCATACGAGCACTCATCATAGGGATCAGCGTTAGAGCAGCAATCAAAGACACTAACAATGAATAAGTTACCGTAAGCGAAAGCTCCGTAAATATCTGAGAAACCAAACCTTCAACAAAAACCAAAGGCAAAAAGACCGCTACCGTTGTTAGAGTAGACCCAAAAACCGAGTTTGTTACTTCCAAGGTACCGCGCTCAGCCGCAATAAAT
>JAAYWY010000075.1 GCA_012516165.1 Bacillota bacterium | reverse complement strand
GGAACTCGTAGTTTCTTAGCTTGATTAAATGGTGTTTTCAGCAGGTAATTTAGAGTAGCTAGCGTACCGCCAGTAACAGAAAAGGCATCGCCATCACCTGCGCGGCACTGGGAACAAAGAGCTCCCCCGTAAGACACACTAAAGGCTGCTGTTTCTCCAAGCTGACTGCCACAGTTCACACACACTTTTAGCTCAGGTAGATACCCTAATCGTGCCAGCAGCCCAACTTCCACTGACCTCAGCAGCAATTCAATGTCGTTACAGCCAGTGAGCCCCTCTAGTGCTGCCAGTAAAAACGGGAATAGATCCCCCTTTGGTTCTCCTTCTTCCGTCAAAGCATCGAATAACTCCAGTATATAGGCTCCAGCAGCCGATTTCATTAGATCTTCGCGCAGCTCACGATAAGAGCTTATGATCTCGCACTGGCTAATGGCATCTAACCCTTGATTGGCAAACAAAAGATATTGGCCATGGGTAAACACCTCGGCCCCAGCTCGCAAGCGATTGCGTGGCCTGCGAGCCCCACGGGCTACAGCCCGCACCTTACCTTTTTCGCGCGAATAAAATGTAACAATCTTATCAGCCTCTCCTAAATTACGACTGCGGATCACCACCGCTTCTAGATTATATAAAGCCAATGTTTGGACTCTCCTTAGCTACTGATCGGTATAGCCTAACTCTTGTAGTAATCGCTCTCGATCGCGCCAATCGTCTTTGACCTTAACCCACAGATCCAAATATACCCGTCGATCTAGCATGTTCTCAATCCCAGCGCGAGCTCGCTCACCAATTCTTTTGAGTTGCTGTCCGCCTTGCCCAATAATAATTCTTTTTTGGCTGCTTTTTTCCACCAATATCGTGGCGCGAATGTATAGCACTCCCTGTTCTTCTCGTTCCACCATCTCTTCTATTAAGACACCTACAGCATGGGGCACTTCGTCCCAGGTTAACTCCAATACTTGTTCACGGATAAGTTCAGCTACCGCAAACCGCTGCGACTGATCGGTAACCATGTCCGCGGGATAAAATTGTGGCCCTTCCGGCAAATACTTGGTTATCACCTCTACTAGCCGTGTCAGATTATCTCTTTTAAGAGCGGAAATAGGTACAATCTCCGTATAGTCAGCTAACCGAGAATAATTATCCAGCGCTAGTACTGTCTGCGGCCGGTTTAAGAGATCAATTTTATTCACGGCCAGAAGGACCGGGGTATGAAGATTTTTAAAATGGGAAGCAATAAAACGATCCCCTTGGCCTATCGGTGCCCTGGCGTCCACTACATGCAACACCACATCCACTCCAGCCAATGCCCCCTGGGCCACCTTTACCATATAGGATCCTAATCGAGTACGAGGTCGGTGAATACCAGGCGTATCGACAAATACTATTTGCCGTTTGTTATCAGTATAGATTCCTTGAATGCGGTTGCGTGTAGTTTGAGGTTTATCAGTAACAATGGCAATTTTTTCCCCCACAAGAGCATTAAGAAGTGTAGATTTACCTACATTGGGGCGTCCTACTAAAGCCACGAAACCGCTGCGGTGCTCGTTCACTAGCATTCCTCCATCAAATATGCCGGTCCAAAGGCACGGGGTAATAGTTCCTGTAATGTCACTTTTTCCACCCGCTGGCCTCTGCCACCGGTTAAATATAGTATAAGGTGAGGAGCAAATTCATACAACACTTGACGACAGGTGCCACACGGTGAAGCCATATCCTCACCGGATGCTGCCACAGCTAAAGCTTCAAAATCTCGTTCTCCTTCGGAAACAGCTTTAAAAACAGCCACCCGCTCAGCACAAACAGTGGCGCCATAGGCCGCGTTTTCGATATTGCAGCCAGTAAACACCCGCCCCGAAGCTGTAAGTAGTGCCGCCCCCACCTGGTAATGAGAATAAGGCGCATAAGCCCGTTTTTGGGCTGCTCGGGCTGCTTCCACTAGCTTTATCTCCTGTTCGGTCATTTTAACCCCTCCCACCTTATTCCCAGTTTACTTGTGCTTCCCTGGGCAAAATCTCAATCCAAGTTTGACCAGGTACTAAACGCACGCCTTGACCGTTTTTATCCGTCCAACTGGTAGGCTCACTGCGACTTCGTTTGGACCAATTGAGTTCATAAGTAACTTTTTGTTGAAATATACGCCCATTGCCTTGACCTACCAGCTTCATATCCAGGCGACCTTCGGCATCTAAAACCCGGGTACCCTCCACTGACTGCAGCAACACATTTTTGGCTACGAGCGGCTGTTTACTTTCTTCATCCTGTTGCGGCTTACCATTTACTATCCGGGCATAGCCAGCTGCCGCTTCATCCCACACATAGTCTACCACATAACTAGGTGAAAAATTGAGCGTTACTTTTGTGGCAGTAGCACCTACAGGCGAACTATTGTCATCATAAAAATTAAATTTAACCGGTGATGGCGCTTCGAGCAGGCCGCGACGTTCTAATTCAGCAAATAAGCGGTCAGTGCTGGTATATACATTATGGGGTTCTTTTTTAGTCCGCACCCGCCAGTAAACCTGAGGTAAGTAGAATTCATTAAGCGATATCACTTTTAACTTACTAATGTCCTGCTTGGCTTGCGGGCTATAGCCGCAATGACAGTAAGCAGCATTAAATTCCAAAACTTTATCGAGAAAGTAGTGGCGTGCACTACGCACCGAGCCCACTACTGCTGCGTCTTGGTGTAAAAATATTGCCATAAGACGGGTAATACCACCCTCAGTCAACATCTCAAAAACAAGGCACGCCTTATCTACACCAGAAACCTCTGCTACACCAGGTATGTTGCCGATCATCACAGCCAGGGGCCGGCGCTCAATAAAAGCCGGATCGGTAACAGGCATCCCGTCCAACGGACAGAAAAATTGCTTTTCAGTTTCTTCTTCCTTTGCCGCTTGTCCATTATCCCCCAGTTCTGGTTCCGGTGGCACCTCTGGTGGCTGGCGTCGGCAACTAACATTGGTCACTAAAAGCAAAGCAATTATCAGAACCCATGTTAACTGTTTCTGCCGCTGCACAAGTTTACCCCCCTACACTGCTGGAATCTTCATAAGCTGGCAATGTAATATCTGTAGCAGGCTCTACTTCTATCCGCACCCCAGAAGCACTAAGCTGGGCCCGGATAAGGTCTAAGCTACTATCTAAGACTTCAGCATCGCCTAAAGCATAAATGGTTACTGGGTTAACTGCAATAGGCTTTTGATTTACCAAAATTACCGGTCCAGCACAGCGAATTGATGACGTGGCCACCAAACGCTGGTTATTAACAGCAATACCAGTAGCGCCCGCAGCAAACAACTCGTTAACAATATCGCGCACATCGTAATCATGTACAATCTCACTCATGCTGCTGCCACCTTCAGCATCGTACAGACGTATAACAATGCCGCTACCACTAAAAGGAGCCAATCCTGTTTTAGCCTTCACTTCCTGTAGCCTGGCTCTCAGCGTTTCTACCTCTTTTTCCGCATGTTTTAAGCGCTCTAGCATGGATACCGGCGTAACTAAACTGGCTCGCCCGTCTACTACCTTTACTTCTACTACTTGGCCTAACGTTGCTAATGACTTACTAGCTTTCATTTTTTCCTTGGTCTCAGGTGATAACAACCGCGCCGGGTCATCGATCTTAAGACCAGTCTCATCGCTTCTAGTAACAGTAATAGTGGCCTCGCCCAACATGCTGCTTAGGCGCGGTTCTTGACGAATAAACGACAGTACCTCTTCCCGACGCAAATTTTCTTGTTCCCTTAAGATAATATCCTGCGTTTCCCGCCCATAGCGCAAAATTACCTGCGCCACCTGCTCGGGATTAGTAGCCTGCTCTAACTCAAACTTAAACTTAGCCAGTGTCGCTCGGACAGCCTGGTTCTGATCTACACCCAAGTCCCGTGCCATGCGCTGGCTATAATCCACCAGCAAACTGCCGGCGTTCTTGGCCACTTCTAACGGCAATACCCGGCGTGGTAAGCGCACAACACCAGTTAATATGGCCAATACAACGCTATTAACCACAACCAACAACAATACCAGCACCACTAACACCTTGAGTACTGGCGAAGATTGTGGCTTGGCAGGGCGTGGGGCCGATGCTGGTGCCGCATCCACCCTCAGCACGGCTCACCATCCCCTCTCTTGGAATCGTTTTATCTTTTTATCCCTAAGGCTCCTATATAATATTAGTATGCCATAGTCAAAACAGTGGTACAAGCTATCTAAAAGCAAAAAGCTGTGACAGTGGCGGGCCAAACAGCCAAAGGCCCACTGCTACTGCTGCCAACGCCGTAACCAGTACAGCGGCAGCAGCTACATCTTTAGCTCGCTTGGCCAAAGGATGATAATAAGGGTTGCACAAGTCAATGATCGCTTCTATAGCTGTATTCACTAGTTCGGTTGCAATTACCAGGGCAATAGTCAATATAATAAGAGCTCGTTCAAACAATGAAAGCGCCAATAAATGTGCCAAGGCAACGGCCACAACAGCCGCCACCGTATGACGCCGAACGTTACCCTGGGTTTGCCAAGCCCAAACTAAGCCACTTAAAGCAAAATATAGGCTGTCTGTGAATGGACGCCGTGCCACATTAGCCACCTCTTTTCAGGCGGCCTAAACCACATGCTGTCAAGACTTTTTCTTGACGCAAACGCATTTGTTCCTCCTCGGACAATGTTTGATGATCATAGCCTAGGAGATGCAAAATACCGTGAGTTAAAAGAAAAGCCAACTCTCGCTCTATGCTATGGCCATATTCAGCTGCTTGCAGCTTGGCACGTGGCACAGAGATAATTACATCACCTAGCAATTCTGGCTGGTCTTCTTTAAGTGGTAAAACATCTTCTCCCTCGCGCATCGCAAAAGAAAGCACATCAGTAGGCGCATCAATGCCTCGCCATTTCCGATTTAAGTCCTGGATAGAAACATCGTCCACCAATAGCACACTGACCTCGCTATTGGCCGCTCCTTCCTGACGTAACATTTCTTCCCCTACCTGCTTTAGTAAGTCGAACCATGCAGGTACAATATCTAGATCTTCCTTCTCAACGCTAATTATAAGTGGCATCAAGTCTCCTCCTACCACACTAGTCAATTTTTTCCTTATCAGGATACGGCACCCGATGGTGATAAATACCAGTTAACACCTTGGTAAAAGCTTCTGCTGTCTTATCTAAATCTCTTAGTGTTAAATCACTTTGATCAAGCTGACCATCATGTAGACGGTCTTTAATAATTTTTCTAATCAAACCCTCGATTTTACCTAAAGTAGGTTCGGTTAGCGACCGGACAGCAGCTTCTGCTGCATCAGCTAACATTACTAAGGCCGCCTCCTTGGTTTGAGGTATGGGACCATCGTAGCGGAAACTATCTTCTGACACCGTATCCTCGGCCCCAGCAGCCGCTTGATGATAAAAGTATGATACCAAAGTGGTACCATGATGCTGTCTTAAGATTTCAGTAATAGCCGATGGCAGCTTGTACTCCCGTGCCAACTCCAAACCTTCCTTAATATGCGATGTAATCACCAACGCAGATAGGCTGGGACTCATTTTATCGTGGGGATTGCAAGTCAACAGCTGATTTTCAATAAAAAACTCCGGGCGTTTTATCTTACCCACATCATGGTAGTAGCTTGCTACCCGCACCAGCAACGTATCAGCACCCACTGCGTCTGCTGCCGCTTCTGCCAGATTACCTACTAAAATACTATGATGATACGTCCCTGGTGCTTCAAATAGTAGACGCTTTAGCAAAGGATGGTTGGGATTGGCCAACTCCAATAGCCGTATCGGCGTAGTAATACCAAAGGCCGTTTCTACAAAAGGCAACAGCCCAATAGCCAATATAGCCGCTAACAAACCGTTCAGTAGGCCAGCCGCACTATCCACCACTATTTCTAGCGGTTTGGCATTGGCAATAAGTCCCAGCGCCCAGGCTATGCATACATTGGCCCCGCCCACGAATAATCCAGCCTTTATTAAGTCACTGCGCTGACTAACTTTTTGTACGGCCAAAATACCGGCCAAGCTGCCAGCTACAGCTTCAACAGCAAAACTTAATTCTGATCCAGCCATAATAGCACAAAGCAGTGCCAGCTCAGCTGCTGTTAGAATTGCCAATCGGCCATCTAACAAAATAGCTACTAGCAAGGAAGCAGCCGCCGCCGGAAAAAATTTAGCCGCTACATCTGTAGGGATTAGTAAAAATATGCGTTCTAAAGCCAGCGTTCCTACTGCTATTAGTGCCAGCAACAACAAGAGCTTATAGCTCTCTATCACCTTAGGCGACAAAAACCATAGATAAGCCCAGGTAAGAACCATCAAAAATGCCACTACCAAAGCTACGCCTAGTACTGCTGTCCAATGAGTGCGTTGCTGCAGCAAACCAAGAGCCTTTAATATCTGTAAATGTTCGCTAGTAATGGGGTCGCCTTCTCGCACAATAACTGTATTTTGCCAAATAGTTTTCTCTACCGGTTGAATGCTATCCCGAGCTTCAAGCCGACGTCGTTCAGTGGCTTCCTCATTATATACCAGGTTAGGTTGTAACACCGCTTCAGTAAGAACGCTTAGTACCTGTTTAAAAGCGGATGAACCTTTTTCTGCCCCCACTTTTTCGGCTAAAGTAGCTTTAGCTAGTGGCAAATCGGTTTCGCGCACTCCCTTTTCCATGATCTGTCGTACCAATTCCGGTGCTTTGGTATTAAGTTGCGCGAATTCGTCCTCACTAAGATTAAGTATAATCGATACAATATCAACTGGTAAAACCATATTTAGCTCAGCCATAAGTTGCTCCGTTTTTTCCTCTGGAGACAACGACGTACGGCTGCGGATCTCAGCTGCCACTTCCAGCATTGCCTGTAGGCGGTCTAACGATCCTTGTAACACACTAATGTCAGGATCATAAACTGGCTCCACCAGCTCAGCCACATTAGCTCTAAGCTGCTCCGTCTTTTCTTCGTCTTCGTACTTAACTGTTTTAGGGGCGATAATTTTACGTGGTGCTGGCTGCCCTATTGTAAGCTGCAGCTGTTGCGGTACCCACTGTAGACTGGCCAGCAACGTAAGCAGCACAAAAGTAGCCACCGCCAGGGTAAGGCGTTGCCCAAATTCAGCTGTTACAAGAGTTTGGGGTCTTATACCAGGGCGCTGCTGCAAAAAAGGCGGCTCCATTTTTACTCCTCCTCACCGCCTTGTTGGCTCCTTTCCCACTTTTCATAAGCAGTAATTATACGTTGAACCAACTCATGGCGCACCACATCTTGGTGACTAAAATACACAAACTCAATACCTTTTACATCTTTGAGTACAAACCGGACTTCCTCCAGACCAGAAAAATGTCCCCGTGGTAAGTCTACTTGTGTAATGTCGCCTGTTATTACAGCTTTAGAACCAAAACCCAGCCGGGTTAAAAACATTTTCATCTGTTCCGGCGTAGTATTCTGGGCTTCATCCAGTAGGATAAAAGCATCGTCCAACGTCCGGCCCCTCATATAAGCCAACGGGGCAATCTCAATAATACCGCGTTCGGTATACTTTTGGTACGTATCCATCCCCAAAAAATCATACAGGGCATCGTGCAACGGACGTAAATAAGGATCCACCTTTTCCTGTAAATCGCCGGGCAAAAAGCCGAGTTTTTCCCCCGCCTCTACCGCCGGCCGCGTAAGCACGATTCGGCTAACCTCTCGGCTACGGAGAGCCTTTACAGCCATAGCCATGGCTAAATAAGTCTTGCCTGTCCCTGCTGGACCAATACCAAAGACGATATCATGATGACAAATAGCATCAATATAGCGCTTTTGCCCCAGCGTCTTCGGTTTCACCGCTTTGCCGCGGTGAGTAACAATAATGGTGTCTTCCTGCATTGGATCCAAAGCTACACCAGGACCACGTTTTATCATGCTAGCTGTAAATTGAACATCTTGTGGTGTAACCAAGTTACCTTCTTGTACCAAGGTTTTAATCTGCGCCATCACTTGTGCCGCTTGTTCTACCGACACTTTGTCTCCTATGATAGTAACTTCAGTACCTCGTGGCACCAACCGCACCGGAAACTCCCTTTCTAGGCATCTTAGATTAGCATCGAATTGGCCAAATAGCCGCAGAGCCTCATCATGATCAGTTACTTGTATCTTCTTCTCCATTTGTTCTTGTTCCCCCAACAGCTGGACCCCCTTCGTTTTTCTGGGGGTAATACGGTATTGGCATAGCAATATCCTCTACCGCTTCTATTCTCACCCATATCCGCACTAAAGTATCCCCAGGCTGGGATAAAACCTTCTTATCCGTTTTAGTTATCCGTGATCCTTCGTCCAGGTTTTGTTTTAATTCTGCTAATGCTTGATCCGTTAGTCGCTTTATATATTCTTCCACCGGCAATAAACGTTTTACTTCCTTTAGCTCATGGTAAGTTATATCTATAACTTCGACAGGACCGCCACTATTCCTCCAGGGTAAGATGTTTTTGCTTTCTTCATCGCTCTCAAACCGGGGAAACGGTACTTCCCGAGTACCACTGAGCACTAATTCCCGATTCCACAACCTAAGAACTCGCGCCGTCGCTGTTCGCCCCGAACGCAGCCAGCACCGCTCCACAGGTTCGCCCTCTTTGTAGATCTCATGCCATACCCGCGCTAATACCTGTCCCTTGGCTGGCACTGGACGCCGTCCCTGCTCACCTAACACAAGCACATCGCCCGCTTGGACAGAACTCCCCTTTTCCACCAGCGGTTTTCCCGCCAGCACTAGTACGTCCAGTACGAGCCCATTTTTCTTAGCAACCAGATGCCCTGGTTTAGCCAAATCTGGTGGTGGCAACTTAGGCACTACCTCCAGCACAAACCGGGTCCCAGTAAAATACGCTCGCGCCCAAGCCAACTCCGGAAACTGGGTTAATACATCATGTTCAATAGCCGCAAGATCGATATTTTTCTTAAGTACTCCTTGCCTAATACCACAGGACATAAGCAGCTGAATTAGTTCGCTACGCTCGGCCGCATGGGTTACACCTTTAACCTGGACCGACCAAACACAGCTAGACCAGGTATAAAGAGCAATAAGAAAAATTATTCCCCCCACCAACAGCATCCTGCGGCGTCTAAACGTCCGTACAAAAAAAGGTAACCCCGCCTTTTCCACAATCCTCACCTTTACTTTTAGATTTCTCACCAAGGGCCGCAAGCGAAAAAAAGCACGGCTGCTGAGCCGAAAGTACAGTAGCCCTTCATGGCGACGAATATCCCATAAATAAATACCTCGGGCCAAGCATTGATTAAGAAGCCGCTCTGCTTCTTCTCCTTCTACCCTAACTAGTACTTGACCTTGAAGCCAAAGCCAACTTTTAACTAACAGCATTGCATCGTCACCCCTGCTTTAAACCAATTCTAAACTTTTTATACGGCCTCGAATAACTATTTCTTCCTGGGCTAAACTTACAAGTATCAGTTCTTCTCCGGAAATAATAAGCTCCCCTTGGGGCAACGCCAACCGTAGCCTATCCGACGAGTACTCAATAATACCCCGATGATTCTCTAGCGTAACTTCAATATTACCCACCAACGTAATACGCGAAAGATCAAGCACTATATCTTGCGGAATCTCTAAAAATTCCGCCACTTTTTTCCCAAAGCGAACTCCTCGCTGCATACCAGCGCCCCCTTGACTTTAAGGCCCTTCCTTAGCATATGTATGAGTCCTAAAGAGCGCATAATACCGAAAACTATCTGAGCATACAAAAACACCCCTCTCGGCGCCGGGGTGTTCTTGTATGCTCTTATTTCCTAGGTTATCCCACCAATTGATGAAATAGCATTATTGATTTGTTATCATCCACTACCTAGCACGCCAAGTCCGTTTGCACCTTGGCTCGCTCAAGGCTTGCATTAAAATCAGTGATTGAACTAAGGTACTTGGAGCCAGCAAGTTGTCGGAAGTAAGAGAAACTGTTCTTTCTGATGGTTGTCCTTGAGCTATGGTGACCGTTTTCGGTGTGACATGTTCCTGCAAAACCGTCGTCGGCATTTGCGGTTGCTGGGGCATTAGTTCTTTTGTCGCGGCGAAACCACCTCCAGCCTCTCTAGCTGGCTCTTTTGCTCTAGCGAGTACTTCAGCAGAAGGTGTTCCGCTCTCTTCGTCTTCTTCCTGATAAGATGGGCCCGTGAGCCCACGTCGCACCCGCTTGACTGGCCGTTGCTTGGTTCTGGCTTCTGTTTTTTGTGTCCTTTCCTGCTGCCTACGCTGGGACCGGCGACCAGTAAT
>JAAYWY010000074.1 GCA_012516165.1 Bacillota bacterium | reverse complement strand
CAGTGACCTTAGCGGTACAATAACGGCGGCGGAAACCGCCCGGCGTATGTTGCCGGAGCTGGATATTCGTATTGTGGATAGCCGAATTACTTGTTTGGGGCTAGGTTTTATGGTGTGGGAGGCTGCTCGCATGCAAGCTGCTGGCAAGACAGCAGACCAAATTGTCGCCCGCATTAAAGAGATGGTGCAGAATATGACGGCCTATTTTATGGTGGACGACCCAATGTATCTTCATCGTGGTGGACGTATCGGTGCAGCACAGGCTGCTTTTGCATCGTTATTACAGGTAAAGCCAATTCTTAGCCTGAAAGATGCTGCTGGAATAATCACGGTGGCCGAAAAGGTACGAACACAAAAAAAGGCTTTAGCCCGCCTTGTGGAGCTAACAGCGGCCGATAGCGCTGGTGCTGACAAAGTTACAGCTACCGTGATTCATGCTGATAATCTGGCTACTGCTCAGCAGCTGGAAATATCTTTGAGAGCAGCTTTGCCCCACGCAAAGATTGTGCTGTCGGAGTTTGGGCCGGTTATTGGTACGCATGTGGGCCCCGGGGCGGTAGGTATTATTTTCTATACTGTCTAGGGGCAGATAGCCCCTTTTCTTTCTTGTTTGCTTTAGCTAGCTAGAACCCTGCGCCGTGTGCTGGTAGCCAGAGTGTTTATGGTACGACCACGATGTTACTGGCTCTAACTTAGCTAGCGCGTTCGCCTTTTGTAGTGGGATCTTAGTACGGCGGCCAAAATCAAGAGAACAGCCAGCCCGATTGTTACAGGACCTAGGTATGTGCTAATGAAGGTGGTGGCCTGGTCGCCCCATAAAAATACAGCCAAGGCCTCAAGAAAAAAGCGCAGGCCGCGGCCAGCTAAAGAGGCGGTAAAAACCACCCATAGTCGGACTTTAAATACACCAGCGGCGATGGTAAAAACCTTGTATGGAATGGGTGTCAGGGCTGCCAAGGCCACTGCCCAGCCGCCGTACCGGGAAAACAACCGGGCTACTTTGTCAATGCGTTCGTTAGAGGAGAAACGTTCCAATAGCGGTCGCCCAAGCTTAAGACCTAAAACAGCGCCAAAAACGCCACCTGCTGATGAAAAAATAGTAGTGAGTGCAGCATAGAGGAAGCTAAGTTTGGGGTTTAGCAACGATAGAGGGACGAGGATAACATCAGGAGGCAATGGGAAAAAAGAAGCTTCGGCAAAAGCCGTTATAATAAGGCCGATTAATCCATGATCGAGCAAGAACTCGTTAGCGACGTTAAGCCAGGGCAAGAACGTAACCCCCTTAATCATTTGGGTGATTCGGCGCTTCTTCTTTGTACTATAATACTATAACATAAAGTGACATACTAAAGACACAAGGAAGGTGCTTTTGGTGCCGGAAGTTTATTTGGACAATAGCGCTACTACCCGTGTCCGTCCCGAAGTAGTACAGGCCATGGTGGTAGTTATGCGGGAGAATTACGGAAACCCGTCTTCTTCTTATCGGCGCGGGCAAGCAGCTGAGCAAGCGGTAAAAAAAGCACGTTGCCAGGTGGCACACGTTTTTCGGGCTGAGCCGAAAGAGATATACTTTACCTCTGGTGGTACGGAAAGCAATAACTGGGCGCTGCTAGGAGCAGCTCGGGCGCGATCCCGCCGAGGGAAGCATCTAGTAACTACCCAGGTGGAACACCCATCGGTACTGGAAGTTTTTCGTTCTTTAGAGGAACAAGGATTCACTGTGACTTACCTGCCAGTAGATGAATATGGAATAATAGATAAAGAAGCATTGGCAGCCAGCCTTACTCCTGAGACCATCTTGGTAAGTACCATGTATGTAAACAATGAAGTAGGGAGCATTATGCCGTTGGCTGACATTGCCCGTCTTCTTAAGCACAAAGCACCGCAGGCTCTGTGGCATGTGGATGCGGTCCAAGGATTTGCTAAATTACCGCTTTTTCCTCATGATTTAGGGATTGATTTAGTTTCCTTAAGTGGGCATAAAATACAAGGGCCTAAAGGTATAGGTGCGCTATTTATTCGCCAAGGGTTACAGATTCCACCGCTTATTTTGGGTGGAGGACAGGAAAAGGGTTTGCGTTCAGGGACAGAAAACGTCCCTGGTATTGTGGGCTTGGGGTTAGCAGCGGCTTTACTGTGGGAAGAACGAGAACAAGCAGCTGCCCACATGGCAACCATGAAAAGGCGGCTCCGCGAGCGTGTATTGGCTGAGATTCCTGATGCACATGCCAACGGTCCTCAGGACGACACCGGAGCACCGCATATATTAAGCTTGTCCTTTCCCGGCGTAAAAGGCGAAGTGCTGCTGCATGCTTTGGAAGACAAAGGCATTTTGGTATCTACTGGCTCGGCTTGTTCTAGTCATCGTGCCGCAAACAGTCATGTGCTAACAGCTATGAAGCTACCGCCAGCCTTGGTGGAGGGTGCACTGCGCTTTAGTTTATCACCCGATAATACCTTAGAAGAGATTGATTACACCGTAGATTGTTTACAAGAGATCGTGCCTGAACTAAGACGAATTATGGCACTTAACCGGTAGGTGAATTCATTTGAAACATTTAATATTGGCCCGCTATGGCGAGGTGGGGCTAAAAGGGAAAAACCGCCGTTTGTTTGAGAATCAGTTAATAAGGCGGATGGAGGAGGCACTTACGGGGCTTCCCGTCAGTGGTATTTCGCGTACCCATGGTCGTCTTTATGTCACCATGGATGGGCAGCTAGATGAGGCCTTAAAGCGTTTGTCTTATGTATTTGGCCTAGTGGCAGTTAGCCCAGCCCAAAGCGCAGCATTGGATTTAGCAGAAATTAAGGCAGCTGCTGTCCAAGCCATGATAGAAGCCGTGGCTGCTGGTTATAGTACCTTTAAGGTGGAGACGCGCCGTCCTAACAAGAGCTTTCCATTAAAATCGCCGGAAGTAAGTCGGGAGGTAGGGGCAGCTGTCCTGCAGCAAGTGCCGGGACTTATGGTGGATGTGCACTCGCCTCAGGTTGTGCTAAACATAGAGCTGCGTGAAGACCAGGCTTATCTTTACTGGCGCGAACTTCCCGGTCCAGGAGGCTTGCCGTTAGGTGTTAGCGGACGAGCGGTCCTGCTTTTGTCCGGCGGTATTGATAGTCCAGTAGCCGGGTGGATGGCCATGAGCCGGGGGTTAGAGATAGTGCCGGTGTACTTTCATAGTTTCCCCTTTACCAGCGACCGGGCTAAGGAAAAGGTGGTAGACCTATGTCGGGTTTTAGCCCATTATTGTACGCAAGTCAAATTGTACGTGATCCCCTTTACTAAGATACAAACAGCACTGCGCGAAGGCGGCTCCGAAGAATTGCAGACTATTTTTTTGCGTCGTATGATGATGCGTTTAGCAGCGAAAGTGGCAGCCAAAGAAGGGGCCACCGCCCTTATTACCGGAGAAAGCTTGGGACAGGTGGCTAGCCAAACCCTGCCTAGCTTGGCGGCCACAGAGGAAGTAGTAGATTTACCCGTATTAAGGCCGCTTATTGCTCTGGATAAACAAGAGATTATCCGACGGGCAAAGAAGCTGGGCACGTATGAGATTTCCATCCGACCTTATGCCGACTGTTGTACTGTGTTTGTACCGCGCCATCCCGAAACCCACCCCGACCGTGCCGTAGTGGCTCAAAAGGAAGCGGGCTTGGTTGCGCCGGAGCTTATAACTGAAGCCGTGGCCGCAGCCGAAATATTACCGATAACAACTGATTGGGAAGGAAGCTAATACTGAATGGTTAACAAAAGATATCAACATGTAAGAAGGAGGGGTGAGCGTGTGGCAGGACCTCCTGTTACCCTGATACCGTTAGGTGGTACCAGGGAAATTGGTAAAAATATGACAGTGGTAGAATATGGCGACGATATTGTAGTTATTGACGCTGGTGTAGCTTTCCCCGATGAGGAGCTTTTGGGGATTGACCTGGTAATTCCCAACATTGATTATCTGCTAGAAAACCGGGAACGGGTGCGAGGCATTGTCTTAACTCATGGTCATGAAGACCATATCGGAGCGTTGCCCTACGTTCTCCCCCAGTTAAACGTGCCAATTTATGGCACCAAACTTACTATCGGCTTAGTAAAAAAGAAACTAGAGGAACATCATTTGGAACGTCAGGCTAAATTAAATGTGGTGACGCCCGGGGGTAGACCGATTAAACTAGGCAGTATTGCCGTGGAATGGATTCGCACTAACCATAGCATACCAGATGGTTCGGCCTTGGCTATTCATACGCCTGCTGGGATTATTATCCACTCCGGTGATTTTAAAATCGACCCCACGCCCATCGACGGCCGCCGAACCGACGTCAGTCGCTTGTCGGCTTTAGGGGAGAAGGGAGTATTAGCCCTTTTTTGTGATGCTACCAACGCCGAGGTGCCAGGGTATACACCATCAGAAAAAGTGGTAGGCGAAACCTTTGATCAAGTATTCGAAACAGCCCCAGCACGAATTTTGGTAGCTACATTTGCTTCTAACATCCACCGGATACAGCAAGCCATAGATACTGCTGTCTGCTACGGGCGCAAAGTAGCTATTGCTGGGCGTAGTATGCGCGAGAATGTGGCTGTAGCGGAGGAGCTGGGCTTTCTTAAAATACCCAAAGGGACTTTGGTAGAGCTGGATGAATTGAACCGCATACCAGATGAGAAAGCGGTACTGCTTACTACTGGCAGCCAAGGGGAACCCATGGCAGCTCTTACCCGTATGGCTAACAACGACCATCGCCAAGTACAGATTCGCCCCGGCGATACTGTTATAATCTCTGCTACCCCCATTCCTGGTAACGAAAGCCTGGTAGGGCGAACCATCGATAATCTATTCCGCCTTGGGGCTGAGGTTATTTACAAAGAAGTAGCCAGGGTTCATGTGTCTGGGCACGCCAGTCAGGAAGAAATCAAATTTATGATAAACATGGTACGACCGGCGTATCTTATTCCTTTTCATGGCGAATACCGACACCTGGCAGCTTTCCTCAAGATTGCCGAAGAATTGGGCTATAGTCGCGATCGAGTACTGATACCGGAAATTGGTGATCGTATAGAAGTGGCTCGGGGCCAGGGAGCTATTTGTGGTCGGGTTCCTTCTGGTCCAGTCTTTATTGACGGTCTAGGCATCGGTGATGTAGGGCATATTGTTTTGCGCGATCGGGTATCTTTAGCCAACAATGGTGTATTGGTAGTAGTGGTAGTGATGGACAAGCAAAGGGGTAAGTTTTTATCTGGCCCTGATATCATCACCCGCGGTTTTGTTTATGTGCGCGAATCAGAGGCGTTGTTGGAACAAGCCAAAAAACAGGCGATGGTTGTGCTTAAAGAAATTGAGGAAAAGAATATCACCGAATGGTCGGTGATTAAAGTAAAAATCCAAGAAGCATTGGGTGCCTATTTTGATGCTGTTACCGGACGTCGCCCCAACATTTTGCCCATTATTATTGAAGTCTAAGCGAGAAAGGACGAGGCTTTATGTGTCTTCGTCCTTATTTTTTATCCTCACCCTTTGTCGGTATTTTTCATATCATGGTGGTAGGACGGGTGAAGGAGGCATGGTCTATGGAGACCATCAAGCAAGGGGACATCGTCGCCCGTCGTTCCTACCAGGGAGATGTGTTTTTTAAAGTTGTAGAAGTGCTGTTTGAGGACCAGAGTCAGCCAGTGGCTATTCTAAAAGGTTTAGACGTTAGACTCTTGGCTGATGCTCCATTATCTGATCTAAGGAAAGTGGCACCAGGAGAACTTAGGTCCTATAAGGAGAACCTGCTCAAACGCAACGCAGCCTGCTTTCGTCATATTAGCCAGCGTCAGCGTCTGGTCCGCCAGCAGGTGGTGTGTGAGGTGGCGGTGAACGACGGGGACCAGGATTTTTTTGAGGTACCGGGGAAAGTGCTTCACTTAGATGGAGATCCGGACTACTTGGACTTCTGCTTAAGTGCGTATAAGCAACTGGGAGTTATGGCTGAAGGAATTAAAGTCCCTGAAGAGCAACAACCAGAACGGGTTGTGGACTTAATCCAGAAGCACGCCCCGGATATTTTGATACTAACAGGGCATGATGCCCTGCTCAAGGAAGCCCGTAGTCTTAGCGACCCCAAAAGTTATCGCAACACGCCGTTTTTCTTAGAAGCAGTAAAGGCAGCTCGCCGTTTACAACCGTCTAGAGATGATTTAGTGATTTTTGCTGGGGCCTGTCAGTCTAATTTTGAAGCTATTATAGATGCAGGGGCTAACTATGCTAGTGCACCTAAACGGGTATTAATTCACTGTTTAGACCCGGTGTTTATTGCCGAAGAGGTAGCCTTTACCCCTGTTTCTCGGTTTGTAGACTTGCGCGAGCTAATAAGCAGTACCATTACCGGTAAAGCCGGAATAGGTGGCATAGAAACCCGGGGTAAATTCCGACTAGGTTTCCCTAAAGCAAGCTAATTTAGAAAGGCTGGTGTTTATAAGCGCCAGCCTACAGTTTTTAGGGTCATTATTTCCTTGACTCTAGGCAGCACCTTGGGTATAATATATGTTTTCATTGACAACAAACAGTAAGCATGATAAAATATGGACGTTAAAGGATTTTTTGTACCCTATTATACGGCAAGGGAGGTTACAAAGCGGTGGAACGAACCACTTTAGCTGAGATCCGCCAGGGTTTAGAGGCTCACCGTGGCCGACGTCTGCGCCTTACTGCTAACCGAGGCCGACAAAAAATTATTGTCCGAGAAGGGATCTTGGAACAAACCTACCCTAACATTTTCACCATTAGACTTCTAGACAACAACTCCGTCAAGCGAGTATCATTCAGCTATTCCGATGTACTCACTAAAACGGTAGAAATTAGCCTCTGTGACGACGACCGTCAAATTGCCTGCAACTAGAACCCCCTTGGGCCGAAGAAGCCAAGGGGTTTCTTCTTTATTTATAGTCTAAGAGATTCTTTGCTGACAATGAGGTCGGCATTTTTCTTTTCCTGGAAAAATAGCACACAAACGATATTGGACGCATATACTTAGACTGAGATTGTGGGCAAGGAGGGGAGAATATGGCGCCACAATTGGATGTGCGCCGGCGCCTGCTGCGTGTTCAGCGGGTGATAGGGGAGCAAACCAAGACCAAGACAGTGCAGGCCACTGTTACGCTTCCTGTGCAGGCTATTAAGGTGTTTGAAGTCCAGGCTACTCTCAAAGGTACCAAATGCGAAATAAGGCGTGACGGGGTTTTTATCCAGGGAACTGTTCACAAACAGGTATTTTATGTGGATCAGGGTGATTTAGTACGTCACGTGGCCGAGGATGTCCCGTTTCACTTCTTTGTAGATGTAGACGGTGCCGAACCAGATATGAGTTGCCAGGCACATACCAAAATCGTAAGTGTGGATTGGACGTTGTCTGCTGATGGTCGTGAAGTTACCCAAGATGTAGCTATTCAGGCTTTTGTCAAAGTGACCGAAGTAGAACAGATGGAAGTTGTAGTGGATGTTACCGGTACCGATCTTATTGTGACCCGAGAATTATTGCGGGTCGAGAGCGTTGTCGGCGAAGACACAATTCGGGAAACTATCACCAACACTGTTACCCTGCCGATGAATGCTCTTAAGATTTTTGATGTTAAAGCGGAAATTAGAAATCTTACTACCACAATCAAAAATGATACTGTAACCGTTAAAGGAACCATTCACAAACAAATCTTTTTTGTCGATGAGGGTAATTTGGTACGTCATCAGCCGGAAGATGTACCGTTTGCCATTACGGCAGATATCCCTGGGGCTACCAAAGACATGGAAGCCTTTGTAGACGTCAATGTAGTAGTGGACGAATTTAAGCTTAAACATGTGCCGGGATGCGAACTTAGGCAGACTATGATTGTGGAAGCATTCATTAAAGTCGTTGAGCCTTTACAAATCCAGGTGGTTACTAATGTTACCGGTCCCAATATTATTGTGGAACGTCGTCTATTAAAGGTAGACCATGTAGTTACCGAGGATACTAAAAGAGAATCTATCGATAGCGAAGTTTGTTTGCCCATGCAAGCCCTAAAGATTTTTTCCATTATGGCACAACTGGAGGATGTTGACGCAGAAGTTAAACGCGACTCCGTTATTGTCCGTGGTAATATTCATAAGCAAATTTTCTTTGTGGATATGGGCAACTTGCTACGGCATCATTCCGAAAATGTTCCTTTCCGTCTGGTTCTTGACACTCCCGGTTCCGACCCTGATATGTCAGTCTATGTCCGGACCAACATCATCGGTGACGTGGAGTATACGTTAAAGGATGGTCATAAGCACCATGATCATCACCATGATCATGATAAAATCTGTCCTCCACCTCCCCCGGGTGCTGCTGGGCAGATAGTATCACAAGCGGTAATTGTGGAAGCTTTTGTCAAAGTGACAGAACCGGTACAGCTAAACGTAGTAGTTGATGTACGGGAAGAAGCTGTACCTGAACCTGTGCCGCCTCCTGTTCCCGAATGTCCCAGCATGCGTTTTCACGTGGTCCAGCCGGGAGAAACCCTCTGGAGCATAGCCCAACGGTATAAAGTGAGCTTAGACGCCTTGCTGGCGGCTAATCCTACCCTCAAACATCCGGAGTTGCTTTATCCAGGACAAAAAATATGTATTCCACCTGAAGTTATCGGGCAAGGATAAACCTGAAGTTAAAATAAGACAAAAACCACGGCTTTATACGCCGTGGTTTTTTGTGCCATAGGAATCTCTTCCCAGCTCCCTTGTTTTCAGCCGTAGAGGCTGTACTTTTCTAACATACTTGTACCAACCAGTGACAGTTTATCTCCTGACAAAAAAGGGTCCTTCTGGTCTAATTTGGCGCTTTGCACAGAAACTGGTGCCGTTGGTATAATCAAACTGCCAACTTAATAAAGATTGAATAATATGGGGAGAGGTGCAAAATGCCGAAGAAACTGGTCACTTTACTTATCACATTAATCTTAGTGCTTGGTATAGCTACTTCTGTTCTTGCGCAACCGAAAGCGGCATCTGTGGGAACCGATTATCGCTTATACGAGCAGGTTTACCGGCAGGTATACGAGCAAGTGGAGCGGCAACTAGGCGGTTGGTTTGATAAATCGGTGGTGGACAGTCTTTCAGAGCGTCTTACACAGCAAATACTGGCTCAATTGGGGGCTCAGTATCAGATCCCCACAAAGCAATCGGAGCCGACACCGGAATCCAATACTAAATCCGATCCAAAGCCTATTACGCCCAAACCGGAACCTAATGCTAAGCCCGAACAGACGTCTGTAAAACCCACGCCGGAACAGCTGGCGGCTGAGGAAGCGCGTCTTCTCGAACTGACCAATCAAGCTCGAAAAGAAGCAGGACTACAACCGTTACAATTAGACATGCGTTTAGTAGAAACAGCGCGGGCCAAGAGTGCCGATATGGTGGCTAACGATTATTTCGGCCATATATCCCCTGATTTGGGGTCGCCTTTTGACCAAATGCACCAGGCGGGCATTACTTACCAGACAGCAGGTGAGAATTTGGCCGGTGCTCCTACAGCCGATGCCGCCCACACTGGTCTAATGAATAGTCCCGGACATAGAGCTAATATCCTAAATCCCAACTTTACTCATATCGGGATCGGTATGGCTAAAGGCAGTTCATACGGGCTTATTTTTACCCAGCAGTTTATTGGATAGTCAGGCTGCTACCAACCAAGTATCTTCAGACCAATTTTGGTATATTTCTACTCTCCCAATGCGGGAGTACGCAGCGTGCAACTTGCTGTAATCAATCCTTTCAAACACTGCGTTAAGTAGCCTCACCGAATCATCAGCCGGGATTAACAACGCTACATCCAGGGGTAATGCCAATTAATATTCACACCCGGTCAGTGTATAAATTAGCTGTGAGGTAATTTGTTTCATTGTAAGTACATTTTACCGCAAAAGACGGCTTCTGGCATCCCTGCCAGTCGCCGTCTTTTGTTTCTAGGGTTGTTAGTGCAACAGCCCCTTATACTTTTTAGCACAGTATTCTTAGTTTATGCATATTATGACAGCGACGACTGGGTGTGAAGGGAGGGGAAAAACTATGCCCCAAAATCTGCAGACAGTGGCAGAGGAGCCGTTTCGGATTATATGGCAGCTCCCCGCTTATCCTGGAGCCAGGCTGGTGGCCTGCGGGGCTCATATTACTGCACTTCACTTTTGGCAACAAAGAACTGATCGGATTTTGGTATATGGCAAAGTAGAGCTTACGGCCTGCTATGAAAACAAAAAAACAGAAGGTAAACTGCATTTTGCCGATATAACTCGCTATCTAAGTGTGGATATGGATACAAAGTCAGCAGTGGATTTAGAACAAGGGATTAAGGGCAGCTTGGTAGCTGGTCCGATTTGCACGCTGGTCAACGACACTAGTGAGCAGCCCGTTGTAGCAGAAGGAAACAGAAATGAAGTACAGGTGGAAGGTGTTATTCAGTTGCAGGTGCCAGTGCTAGAACACGAAGAAGGGCCCCAAGAAGTAGCAGCGGTGGAGCCCATGGCATCCACAGACAGGTCACAACAAATAAAAGGTCCTTGGCCCAGTTACACCGGGCTGCCATCTGTCGAACCGCTGTCCCAAACCGTAGTAACTAGTGATAGACCAGTGCCGAATTCTTCTAAACCAGCATTAGCTACACCACAACGAGCGCCATTTTTACCCCGTGGGGCAGAAAGCATACCGCCCATGATTTGGGCCATGCCGGAACGGGGCTGAGGAAATGACAACAACCCCTGTCGGCGACCGGGGAGCCAAAGAGAAGGAACATAAAGAAACCCGGGCCACTTTCCCGGGTTTCTTTGTTTCAGCCACCGGCCGAATTGTTACTACCCTCAGCAATTCTTCGGCGGTGTGGTAGGGACGAAGGATACCTTTTTATTTGCCAATTCTTTTGGTGGCAAATGCCAGATGGCTGTCACAGCTTGGGGCGTAAAGCCGAATTGCAGATAGTACTGGAAGACGGCTTTGGGAGTGCGATACTTTAGTGGTTGGGGTGGTGCTTGCACTTTACATTTGCAGGCCGGTACACAAGGTGAAGGTTCGGATGTAACAATCGAATCGGCTATAGTTGGTTCTGGGGGGCCGGACTCCGTGGCCTTTTCTATAGTTCCGATGTCAGTAGTTTCTGGAGAATCTGACTTGGGGGCCTGCTCTTTAGGGTCAGTGTCAGCGGCCTGATCGGGGGTTGCTTCTATGGTCGCTTCCGGGGATAATTGTGATTGCTTTTGAGTTTCATCTTCTTTTTCATGGCAGCAAACTTCCATGAGCTCCGGATTATCTACTGTAGTGGGGCACAGTTCTTGTTCAGGGTTGCTGGACACAGTTTTATCCCTCCCTATGGATTCAGGATGCTCAAGATAGAGTATGCAGCAGGGAGGGAAATGGTTTTCGTTACGTTCCGCGAGCTTGTATCCGAAGACGTGCTATGAAGAGTCAATAGGTTAAGTTAGAGAACTTTGACAACCACATAGGGATTCCGGTCACCTTGCTTCTCGAATGGGAGACCACTTATAATCAGGGTCAAATGGTCGATCATTTTTCCACAGGGAGT
>JAAYWY010000073.1 GCA_012516165.1 Bacillota bacterium | reverse complement strand
CATGGGGATTGCCTCCTTTCGGCGGGAGGGATTTTTTCGGTTCTTTTTTTATCCATTTTCCCGGTTTTAACGCACCAAAATCAGCGGCCACAAACAGAATGATTATGGCTCTAAGAGCATCCACCAGCTGTTTGGGAACACGAGTGGAAAATTCCATAATGTTGGCCCCCGCCTGCAAGCCACCGTAAAAGACTCCAGCTAACAAAATGCCGAGCGGATTACCTTTGGCCAATAAAGACACAGCTAAACCATCCCAACCATAACCGGGAGAAAAGTTGTTGATAAAGCGGTAGTGAACACCCAAAATCTCCACTGCCCCGGCGATACCGCCTAAAGCCCCACTTAAAAGCATCGCTTTTAGGGCGGTCCGCTCTGTGTCAATACCACTACAGCGGCTCACCGACGCCGACAGTCCCGTCATACGAATCTCATAGCCTAAAGCAGTGTGCCGGATAAGGAAATAAAGAGCTATGGCCAGCACAACAGCCAGCACAATACCGGCATGCAACCGCGAAGCTGCCGAGAACTGATACAACTGCGCCGACGGAAAAACAGCCGGTGTCTGAGGCAAATCACCCGGTTCTTTAAACGGAAAGGAAACTAAATAAGAGGTAAAATACTGGGCCACATAGTTAAGCATCATGGTGGTCACTATTTCATTGGTATCCCAGCGTATTTTGGCTATAGCTGGCAGATAAGCCCACGCCATACCCACCAAAGCAGCTGCTCCTATAGCTAAAAGTATATGAACTGGCGCTGGCAACCCTTGAAAAGTAAATCCCACCCAAGCAGCAGCAAAAGCCCCCAAATAAAGCTGTCCTTCCACACCCATGTTAAACATGCCGCAGGCAAAAGCTACCGACACTGCCAAGCCCGATAAAATAACCGGCATGGAGCGAACAAAGGTGTTTTGTAAATTAAGAGAACCAATAAAGGCTCCCCCAATCAGGGCCCGGTAAGCTACCAGCGGATTTTCACCGCTTAGTGTAATAAGGATGGCACCCAGGAGCAACGCCAATACAACAGCTGCCAGCGGTCGCTGACATTCCTCCCAAAGTTGCCGACCAAAACTACGCCTTTGTGCTTGCACAAGGCTCCCCCCTTTGGTCCGTAGCCCGAATACCTGCCATCAGAAGGCCCAGCTTCTTCTTACTGACGTTTTTATTCGGGAATTCCTCTAAAATTTGTCCTCGATACATCACAGCAATGGTATCAGCCAGGTAAAGCATCTCGTCCAGGTCCGAAGAAACCAGAACAATAGCATAACCTTGACGCCGTCTTTCCAACAGCTGTCGATGCACAAAATCAATGGAACCGATATCCAAACCATGCGAAGGCTGGCAAACAATAATAACTTTTTGACTCACGTAAAACTCCCGAGCCATAACTACCCGCTGAGCATTGCCGCCGGAAAGTGAGCCCCCGCTAGTTTTCAGATACGGTGGCTGCACCGAAAAATCCTCGATGCGCTTTTGAGCCCACTTTTCTATCTGGTCAAAGCGCAAGAAAAATTCATTAAAGTTCTTGTCGCGCTGTAAACCAAGGAGCAAATTTTCCTGCACGGAAGCATCCCGAATTATGGCCCGTTCATACCTATCTTCAGGAATATAGCCCACGCCCAATGAGCGAACAAAAGCTGGAGACTTGCCGGTACAATCAGTACCACAAATCTGGATGCTTCCGTGCATTGGTGTTTTCAGCCCCATAAGAACATCGACCAGTTCCTCTTGGCCGTTTTGGGCGACACCAGCAATACCATATATTTCCCCTTCATGCACTGTCAGGCTCACATCTTTTAAAGTTTCATTGCCGAATTGGTCCTGAGCCCAAAGATTCCTCGCTTCCAGGATGGGTTTACCTAAAGTGACCTCATCTTTACTTCCGTAAAGCTCCACTTTGCGTCCCACCATCAAAAGCGCCAGCTCTTCTTCGTTGGTTTCGTCTATACTCAAATTGGCTACTGTTTCGCCCTTGCGCAGCACAGTAACATGCTGGGCTATAGACATAACTTCTGGCAATTTGTGGCTGATAAAAATTATAGTTTTACCTTGAGCAGTCAGCGAACGCATAATCGCAAACAATTCTTGGACACCGTCAGGAGTGAGAACCGAGGTGGGCTCGTCCAGGATCAAAATATCAGCACCCCGATAAAGCGCCTTCATGATCTCCACCCGCTGTTGTACCCCCACTGAACAATCGCGGATACGAGCATCGGGATCAATATCAAAACCACATTCTTTGGCTAGACGACGTACATCGGCTTTGGCCTTGGCCATATCCAGACGCTTCCCGGCTACAGGCTCTACCCCCAAAACCATATTTTCGGCCACTGTAAAGTCCGGTATTAACATAAAATGCTGGTGTACCATACCGATGCCAAGCTTTATAGCATCAGCGGAATTAGCAATGGCTACGCGCTGCCCATGGATATAAATCTCACCAGCATCAGGCTGATACAAACCAAATAGGATTTTCATCAATGTGGACTTACCGGCCCCGTTTTCGCCTACCAGAGCATGGACCTCGCCTTTTCGCACTCTAAAACTCACGTCCCTATTGGCTACCACGGAGCCGAAAGTCTTGGTAACGCCTAGCATCTGCAAAGCATACTCACTGGTCAAGGGCCATCGCCTCCTTAACTAATGCCAACATACTAAACTGCTTTTTATAATTTACTCCTTAGCCCCTTGACCGTAGCGTACAGCCAGGTCCTTGGCTTCTTTTTCCACCGTTTCCTGATCAAGAACCACCGGCTTACCAACTAGATGCGAAAAGATATATGTCATGGCGCTGGCTTCCAAAAACTCATTGTTATCAAAAGCCTGCGCTAGATTACTACCTGTGCAAAGCGCACCATGATTAGCCAGCAGAACACCGTTGCGCTGTCCCAAGGCTTCCACTACGTTATTGGCCAAATCCTCCGTACCAATGCTGGCGTACTTGGCTGTTTTTAATCCGCCGCCGAAAACCGCGACAAAAGCGTCTAAAATCGGGGGGAAATCCTGCCTAGTAGCAGCAATAGCCGACGCGTAAATCGCATGGGTATGGATTATAGCATTCACATCCGGCCGCGCAATGAAAATGGAACGGTGCATGTTGCGTTCGATAGATGGATTACGTTCGCCGGACAGCTTATTACCGTCAAAATCCATCATCACAATGTCTTCCAGTTTAATCTCCGGGTAAGGAATACCACTGGGAGTAATGAGAAAAGCATCTTTTCCCGGTACCCGCACACTTATATTGCCCCCGGTCCCGGTCACTAAACCTTTCTCAATGAGTAGATTGCCGTAATAAATCATTTCTTTTTTAAGCTGTTCTAAAGCCATGTTAGCACCTCCGCTTTTATAACTCTCTCAAATTCATAAAAAGTTTAAGCCAACGCTTTTGCGTTTCCCGGTAGACAGCACTGGCCTTTGGATCCGGACTTATTGTGCTTGGAGCTGGCACCATTTTTTCGGCTGCCTGGCGGGGGTCAGGGTAAAGCCCCACACCGGCCGCGGCAAAAATAGCCGCTCCCAAAGATGTCGCTTCGTCCACTGGATTTACCGCCACCGGTTTACCCAGCACACTGGCCGTTATAGCCGGAAGCAGTCCGCCTCTGGTACCGCCACCGCACATAACAAGCGAGAATTCCTTACCTATAACCTGGGCTAAAATATCGGCGTTTCCGGCCACAGCATAAGCAATGGCTTCCAAAATCGACCGACCCAGTTCGGCCTTTACCCGGCCGGTTTTTTCGTAGGATGCATTCCAGCCGTACACGGCGCTGGGCGGAAACGGCTTCTCTGGCGGTAAGCTTACCGCCGAACCTAAAAAGGCTAACAATCCACCGCTACCAGGCGGAACTTGCCGGACTTCTTCATTCACCTTAGAAAACGGTGTTTCCGGTCCGTAAAACTCATCCCGGAACCAGCGGTAAATAACACCGGTACCCTTGGCATTTCCTTCCAATACCCAGCGGCCGGAAAACACATGACAGCCACTCCACAGCCGATGCTGGGGATCAAAGACAGGTTCTTTTGTTGCCACCTGCAGCGGCGTAGATGTTCCGGAAACAGCACAGCCGCCGTCATCGATCACACCGCTACCCGCTAAAGCCATTTGGGTATCGGCTCCCCCCACCACCACCGGCGTACCGGCCAGCAGTCCTGTGGCTGTTGCCGCTTGAGGTGTAACCTGTCCCACCACCGTTCCAGGGGAAACAACATCACACAGCAGCGTGGGATTAAGACCCAGTTCAGTAATAAAATCCCAGCGCCAGGTAAGACGATTAATATCAAACAGCAAAGTCTCCCCAGCATTGGACGGCTCCGAATACTGACTGCCAGACAGCTCGTACAACACCCAATCGTTGATCATAAGGACCCGGGCAATGCGGGCAAAAAGTTCTGGTTCCCGCTTTTTGAACCACAACAGGCGCCAAGCAGGAAACATCGCATGGGGCCAGTGTCCGGAAAACCGGTAAATGTCCGGGCCCGCTTCCTTGGCCAGCTGGTTAGCTTCCTGCTGGGCTCGCCAATCCATGTTAGGCCCGGCATAAAGCGGCTCGCCGCTAGCATCCAAAAACACACAGCCTTCTCGTTGACTGGTAGCAGTTACCGCTGCTACCTCCGACGGTTCGATGTCAGCTTTGGTCAAAGCTGTTTGGCACGCATCGGCCAAAAGAGCAAAGAACTGATCCGGGGAAAATTCCCGAGCGGCCGGCGCAACTTGGGGCTGGCGGTAACGCCACTCACGGTACTCAGACATCAGCTGGCGTCCGGTAGCGTCAAAGATAGTACAGCGCCCACCGCCGGTCCCGGCATCAAAAACAACTAAATAATTACCGGACATACTGCCACCTGCCTTTATTTTGGTAAGACTTCAGGATTTGCTATACGGCCCACCGGCTCACCTTTAAGATAACTGGAAATCGCATTGGCAATGATCCGCGAGTGATGCCGGACCACATCATGGCTGGCACCGCCGATATGCGGCAGCAGTATGCAGTTGTCCAGCTTCATAAAGGGACTGTCTTTGGGAAGTGGTTCTTCCCAGAATACATCCAGTGCCGCACCGCCGATACGCTTGGTCTGCAGAGCTTCGATCAAAGCTTCTTCATCCACCACTACCCCGCGAGAAGTGTTTACAAAAATAGCCGTGGGTTTCATAAGATCAATCATTTCCCGGCTGATAAGCCCTGTAGTTTCCGGTGTCACAGCGCAGTGGACAGTAATAAAATCACTTCTTTGCATTACCTCTTTTAAGTCGCATAATTCCACATCCGGCACTGCGCCTTCCTTAGCGTAAGGATCGAAAGCAATGACCTTGGCCCCTATGGCTTGACACACAACAGCCACCTTACGGCCAATAGCCCCAAGACCTATAATCCCCACCACTTTGTCAGCCAGTTCTATACCGCGAAACTTCAGATACGGCATTTCCCCGTTTTTATCCCATTTGTTATCCCGCACAAACCGCTCAGCAGCAAAGGCCTTACGGGCAGCCGCAATAAGAAGAAGAATCGTAAGCTCCGTCACTGCCTGAGCATTTCGTCCTGGGGCAAAAAACACCGGAATACCAGCTTTTGTCGCCGCCTCCACATCCACCGTCCGGGGTACAGCTCTGGTACAACCAATAAATTTAAGTTCCGGGCAAGATTCAATTACCTTGGCCGTTACATCCTCCACCTCAGTGATAATCCCGACGCATGTTTTGGCTTTAGCGATAAGTTCATCTTCGCTCAGGGCTTCCGCCGTAACGCCCCAACCGCAAAGTTCAATTTCAGCATAGGATTCAAGAAGAGCAATACCCTCATCGGAAAAGGGAGCAGTAATTATGATTTTCAAGGTGCGAACACTCCTTCATCTCGTGCCACTTAATTTGCCTAACCCAATAAATGTTGCCACAGATAACGCCAAGTGGAAATCACGTCGCTGCCTTTAAGATCCAAAGCAGCTTCGTCCAGGGAAGATGCTTTTTCCCACAACATCTCCAAAATATCCAGGGAATAAGTCACAGCCTCTTCTGGTACCTGGCGGGCTGGGGACATATCCAGTGATACCCAGCCGTTGTAGTTAAGCTGTTTTAGTTGCCATAGAAATTCTATGGTCTCCATAATGTGTTTGGTTGCCGGCAAAAAATCATCGTCGAACCGGCCGAAAGTATCGTTTAGGTGCACATTAAACAACCGACCATGCCGGGCAGCCAATGCCGCTGCCTGAGCCGGGTTCTCATGAGCTAAGATAGCGTGGCCAAAGTCCAAAGTAATACCCACATTGGGCAAATCAAGCTCTTGGCAGGCCACTAAAGCACTCCACATTGTGGGCAACAGCGACGAAGCTCGTGGTTCATACGGCTTGTATTCCAAAGCGAAACGAATATCAGGGTAGCTTGTGGCCGCTTCTTTAAGAGAAGTCAGCATTTGATCCCAAGCGGTGCCATAATCTAGCTGGAATGCATAATCGAATCCATCCTGCCCCGGCCACACGTTTACCAGATCTGAGTCCAGTGCTTTGGCCAACTCTGCCGCCTTCTTCAGCTCACCAAGAGCATCCGTCCGCATATTTTCCACCTGGGCCGACAGGCCGCCTAACTGAAAACGCAGATCGTTGATGCCGCTGGCCAACACAGCGCTCACCTTTAAGCCCAGCTCAGCCAATACAGGACGGATCGCAGCAACATCTATATTGTCATAGGGGCAAATTACCTCGACCCCTTTGATGCGGCCGTCTTGGGCCAAGCGCTTCAGTTTTTCTTGTAGATCAGGCGAGGGATGATAATCCACAAAACGGTCGCGGTGGCCGCCAATAACCCAACTCCCGGCAGCCCATTTAATCTCCTTCACTGAGGGAACCTCCTCTTAAAACACTAGTGGAACACAACGGGACATTGCAATCAGTCTCTGGGAGTCACAAGAACTTTGATAGCTTGGCCGGAGTAAAACACATCGGCCGCCTCTTGCATCTTTTCCAAGGGAAAAACATTAGTTATGAGGCGATCGGAACCTTTAAAGAAACCCTTGGCAGCCAACTGTAAGTTTTCTTTCCACTCACAAATAGGAAAGTACCAGGTACGGTGTACAGAAAAGTCTTTCAGCCGGGAGGGTAGATCCACTGTGAGCTCAAAAGTCTCCGGCTGTTCGCCCAGAGCCAGCACCCGTCCATTTCCTTTGACAACTCGCATACAGGTTTGGAGCGTAGGCGGTATCCCGGCAGCCTCCACTGCCACATCCACTCCACCGATGGCCGCTAGAACATCCACCGGATTTTCTTTGGTAATATCAATGGGAATAGCGCCGAACTTGGCAGCTTCATTTAGCCGGTATCCCGGCCGATCGGAAGCATAAACTCGGGGTACACCCAGTGATTTAAGCACACAAATCACACCCAGCCCCACAGCCCCGCAACCAGCCACAAAGGCTGTTTGGGCCTCAGCGGCCTTTACTACCCTAAGTCCATGAAAAGGTGTTCCCAAAGTATCCAGCAAAAGAACACCCAATTTAGCGTCTACACCAGGCTCCAGGTACATTAGATTCTCTTCTGGGCACACCACCTGTTCAGCAAACCCACCAGGCCAGGCCCAGCCGATATTTTCTTTGCTGGTAACGTTGGTGCACAAGGTGGTCAAACCGTTTCGGCACATCTCACATTCACCGCAAAAACGTGTAAGATAGACAGCTGCTTTTCGACCCAAAGCAGCATTAGCCCCAGGCCCATTAGCCACCACCGTACCTACAATCT
>JAAYWY010000072.1 GCA_012516165.1 Bacillota bacterium | reverse complement strand
GTAGGCATTTCCCAAATAGACGCTGGCTCGCGCATTGCCATTGGCGGCTACGAAAAAATGGAGCAAGAGCATATTCCCGACCGCGAGCAGTTTCAGCTGGGGGATACCCGTTCCTTAGATAAGTGCGTACAAGAACTCTGCACCGATGGTTACATTCCTTCGTTTTGTACAGCTGGTTACCGTTGCGGTCGCACCGGTGAACATTTCATGACCTTGGCCAAAAGAGGCGACGTCAAAAACTTCTGTACCCCCAACGCCGTGCTCACATTTAAAGAATATCTGTTAGATTACGCTTCCCCAGAAACTAAAGAGGCCGGTTCCCAAGTCATCGATCAATATGTAAAGAGCATTACCGCTGCCCGTCCTCAGCAGGCCCAAAGACTACAACAACTGCTGACACGACTGGAGGCGGGAGAACGTGACCTTTACATCTAACACATCCACTGCTAACTGTCCATCCAAAGCAGAACTTATCGAATTAGCTCGCAGCATATGCCAACAATTTAATGTTCCCAAAGCCTATTTTGCTCGTATCATCGGTAATCGGCACCACTTTTTGGCCGGGTATGGAGCCGAGACCTTCCTGCCAGCCACCAAAATATCCCTCCATCCCCAGCTCTGCCTATTTGTCGAAGGCAGCAAAATTACCCCTTCCCTGGCCGACAGCATTAGATCTTTTGTAAACAACAGCCCGTCAATAAAAAATTCGTGAACCTATAAAAATACGGGGGTCACCTACAGACCCCCGGCTTTAATCATCGTTTAACTCTGCCCTTATTTTTTCTTTTTTTACAATCACAAAGATAGGCATTAAAAGGAGCCTCCGCCGAGAGGCTCCTTTTAATCTTCCGGTTTTTCCTAGGTGCCTGGCGCCGTCTCGGAACCTATGCCATGCAGCACTATGTCGATCAGTGCGCTAGCTGTTCCTTCTATGGTCCAACCTTGTCTTTCCAGCAGCCTTACTCCACCTACTGTGGACAAAATACCAACAAAAACCTGGGCAGCTAGGTGGGGGTTTATCGGGCGCAGGGCCCCGGAATCTACTCCCTCCTGGATTACGCTAGCTATTGTTTCTTCTGCTTCTCGGACAATATCCAGCAGCTTTTCTCGGTGTGGCAACAGGATTCCCGGATTAGACATAATCACCGTAGCCAAACTACGGTGTTCGGCCACAAATCCAAGATGTATAGTAGCTATTCTCTGCAGCTTTTCTTTAATTGTCCCTGGCTTCTCGGTTTCTTTAGTAATGGCAGCCAAGTAATCGCGAATTCCTGCTTCTACTGCCTGCTCGAAAATAGCTTGTTTAGAAGGAAAATACTCATATAATGTTCCCTTGCCCACTCCCGCTTCTTGTGCTATATCCTCTACCCTGGTTTGTCCAAAACCGTGTCTTGTAAATATTTTCTGAGCTGCTGTCAAAATAGCTTGCATCTTATTCGTTGGCACGGCAGATTCTGTTCCCTGGGATCCATCTTTTTTAGTTACTAATTTCTTATCCACTTAATTGAATCCACCACCTGTAAGCGTGGCAAATGCAACGGCAGACTTACTCTCTGAACCCTGGCTAGTTAGCAGTACCAGTCCCTCTTGGGCGGCCTTCAGGCTAGCTGTGGCTAAAGCATAGTTTTTCTGCACATTAGTTAAATTGCTTTCTGCCTGGGCTAGTTTTTGCTTTGCCTGGAGAACCTCAATTTGAGCTGCCATGCCGGTTTTAAATTTTAGTTCGGTCACCCTAAGATTCTCCTGGGCCTCTATAACTGCTTTTTCAGCCGCTGGTAACTGTTCCTTGGCTGCTAAAAACAGATTGTAGCTGGAACGTACACTGTTTTCCACACTGCGCTCAGTATCGCTCAGCTTGGCTCTATACTCCTGAGCTTGTACTTCGGCATTTTGATACTCATACACCCGAGGACTATACCAACTACCCAAAAAACCCAATTTGCGCTCGGCAACCTCGGACTGGAATTTGGCCGCACGAATACTAATATTTTGGGCCATAGCTTCATGTAACAAGCTATCGAAATCAAATTCCTCGTCCTCCAGTGCAGGAGCAGTTAGCTTGATATTAGTGTTAAAATCCAAACCAATTTCTTTAAGCAAGGCTGCTTTTTTGGCTTCGTACATAGCTTGAGCCCCTTCTTTGGCTGCTATACTATCGGCCAAAGTTTTCTGAGCTGAGATCCGCTGGGCTTCAGTGGCCAAACCTAGTTCTACTTGTAAATCGGTAATGCGCGCATACTCGCTGGCTGCTTTATGAGCTGCTTCAGCCAGCTCTATATCTTTTTCCGCCTTGAACAGATCATGATAGGCCTGTGTAACCTTGAGATGTACGCCGGTGTAGGACAATTCATAACCTTGCTGCGCAATTTTTTTCTGCTCTTCTGCTGCCCACAGCCCCATTTCCCTAAACAGTTGCACATCAAAACCAGCTAATGCCCGTTCTGCCTGCCAAATAGCATCCCGAATCTCATCACGGGCTGGATCCGGTAGGGGACTATCCGATCCTGTTAACTGTCGCGAATTATCGATATCCCGCTCTGCTCTTCTTAACTTCTTATCTTGCTCCGCCGCCTGTTTAAGTCCTACCTTAGCCTGTTCTAATGACGCCTCGGCCAACTTAATGCTCTCGTTGTTCTGCTCGGCCAACTTTAGACACTCTTCTAAGCTAAGTTCTTTAACTTCGGCTTCGGTAAGAGCAGCTGCCCCTACAGGGCAGCTGCCAAGCAGCAAAAACAAAGTTACCGCCAAGGCCACCAACTTACGCATTGCTACTCATCCCCTTTGTTCTGCCTTTTTTCTGAAAGAATCCGGCTGCCATATCATTTATGTCCTCTAACCAAGTGTACACCAACGGAATCACTATCAAAGTCAAAACAGCCGACACAAGTAGTCCACCGATCACAGTAATAGCCAACGGTTTTTGCAGGCTGGC
>JAAYWY010000071.1 GCA_012516165.1 Bacillota bacterium | reverse complement strand
TTAGTCACTCGCACCAAAGCTCCCAATAACGGTGTATTGGGTATAGGTCGGCCGATGGTCTCCGCGGCAATACGGCTGGCATTAACGGTATACACCTGCTGGCTTTGAATTTTAAGCGCACGTTTAATATCGCTGGGGCTATGGTCGGTATTGATAAGGATAATGCCATCTTCTGGCATACCACTGGTAATATCTCCTCGCCGAAGTAGTGTGGGATCCAGCACCACTACAATACTAGGTTCGGTTACATGACAATGCAGCTCTATAGGCTGATCGCTAATACGCGTAAATGCCTGTACCGGAGCTCCCATGCGTTCTGGACCGTATTCAGGAAAGCCTTGAATAAATTTGCCGACAGCTGCTGCCGCCTCAGCTAGCAGTTGAGCCGCTGTTTTAGCCCCTTGGCCACCTCGGCCATGCCATCTGATTTCTAGCATTTCAGACACGCCATCTCCTCCTTATGATGCTGTTTTCAAAATTTACACCATCTCCGACTTTATTTTGTTGTGCCACTATTATTGTTAGTATCTGCACTAACCTTAAGCTTTATCAGCATTTATCTCCGTCATAAACCGTATAAGAAAACTTGTATACAATTTTTGTAGTTAGGGAGGAAATCTGTCCACTGCTGTTGAATTTATTAAAGTAGAGTTATCTTCGCTTAGTTAAAATTAAGGCCGGTACTTTCTCGGCTATTTGTTATTTAAATAGGGAAAGTACGGTCTAAAAAAGGGGTCGATAATATGTTCAAACAAACCGTAGATGGCAACACTGCAGCTGCCCACGTGGCTTATGCCTTTAGCGATGTGGCTGCCATCTACCCTATCACACCATCGTCGCCCATGGCTGAACTATGTGATTCTTGGGCTGCCCACGGGCGCAAAAACATCTGGGGCCAAAAGCTCCGTATCTCCGAGATGCAGTCGGAAGCTGGTGCTGCTGGAGCCGTACACGGTTCTCTAGCTGCCGGTGCTTTCACCACCACCTTTACCGCTTCCCAGGGACTGCTCCTTATGATTCCTAATATGTACAAGATCGCCGGCGAGCATCTACCGTCCGTGTTCCATGTCACTGCTCGCGCCGTAGCAACTCATGCCCTCTCTATTTTCGGCGATCACTCCGACGTTATGGCTACTCGTCAGACCGGATTCGCTCTTTTGGCCTCGGGCTCAGTGCAGGAAGCACATGACATGGCACTGATCGCTCACCTGGCAACTGTCAAAGCCGAGGTACCCTTTGTCCATTTCTTTGATGGCTTCCGCACATCCCACGAAATCCAAAAGATTGAACTGCTGGATTACGACGAAATAGCTCCGCTGATAGATATGGCGGCTGTGAAAAAATTCCGCCAGCGCGGACTGACCCCGGAACGGCCTATCCAGCGCGGCACCGCCCAAAACCCTGATATCTTCTTCCAGGCTCGCGAGGCCAGTAACCCGTATTACTTGGCTGCTCCCGAGATAGTGCAGCAGGTTATGGACCAGGTGGCTCCAGTATTAGGGCGCCGCTATCGCTTATTTGATTACGCTGGTGCTCCCGATGCCACCGATGTCATCGTGACCATGGGCTCCAGCACCGAAGTGGTAGAAGAAACAGTGAATTATTTGACCAAACAAGGACGCAAAGTAGGCGTACTTAAAGTACGGCTGTACCGTCCGTTCTCCGCTAAGCACTTCCTGGCAGCACTTCCAACCACTTGCCAGCGTATCGCCGTGTTAGATCGGACCAAAGAGCCCGGTGCTGTGGGCGAACCACTATACCAGGATGTATGCTCTGTCCTAAAGGAAAACGGCAAGAAGATCACCGTTATCGGCGGCCGCTATGGTCTTGGTTCCAAGGAATTTACCCCCTCCATGGTAAATGCCGTATTTAACAACCTAGCAGCAGTAGGTCCCATTAACCATTTCACCGTGGGTATTACCGATGATGTAACCTTTAATTCCCTTCCTATTACCGAAGAGATATCCACTGAGCCGGAAGGAACCGTCCGCTGCAAGTTCTTCGGCCTAGGCTCGGACGGTACAGTGGGTGCCAATAAAAACTCCATTAAAATCATTGGCGACCACACCGACATGTATGCCCAAGGCTATTTTGTCTACGACTCTAAAAAATCCGGCGGTATCACTATTTCTCACCTCCGCTTTGGTCATGTACCCATCACTTCTCCGTACCTCATTACCGAAGCTGATTTTATTGCCTGCCACAATCCGTCCTATGTCAAAAAATACGATATCCTGGCAGGTATCAAAAAGGGCGGTACTTTCCTCCTGAACTCTTCTTGGAACCTGGAACAGATGGAAACAGAGCTGCCAGCGTCATTAAAACGCACCATCGCCCAAAAACAACTGAAATTCTATAACATTGACGCTGAGCGTATTGCTGCCGAGGTGGGTTTAGGTGGTCGTATTAACACCATTATGCAAACCGCCTTTTTCCAGATTGCCAATGTCATTGAGCCAGAAAAGGCCATCCAATACATTAAAGAAGCCATTAGAAAGACCTTCGGCAAAAAAGGTGAAGACATCGTTAACATGAACATTGCTTCCGTAGATAAGGCGCTAGAAGCCTTGGAAGAAGTCCACTATCCTGCTGAGTGGGCCAAAGCTAAGGACGAACCAGTGGAAGTTAAAGACGAACCGGCCTTTGTCCGCGATGTAATGCGGCCAATGTTAAGACAAGAAGGCGACAAGTTGCCGGTAAGTGCCTTTACTCCAGACGGTTCCTTCCCCACCGGCACCACCAAATACGAAAAACGCGGCATCGCCGTT